>JBFFLX010000270.1:0-3665 GCA_041554435.1 Bacteroidales bacterium | reverse complement strand
CAGCATTTATTGTATTAATAATTCGGTTTCTCTATTTGCCTTTGAAAGAATAATTAACATTAGTTCTTACACTAACTTGGCCAAACAAAGACACCACCATTCAGAAGTATTCCCAAAATAATCAATCCTATTGAGCCTGTTGTAATTATTAAAGCCCAAGGCACTTTTACTGTGTCATAAGTAATTTTCTGAATTGTCTTTTTTTCAATTACAACATTTTCAGATGAATCAGGATTTATGGCTAAATTAGTGTATACATTAATAGCATTATTCTTGGTTTTTTGCATTTCTATATATTTACCTTCCAAGGTCAAATATTTAAATTTGAATTGGTGCAATTCAAATACCTTATTAGGAGCATGTACTACTATGTAATCTGCATCTTTTGAATAATAATCAGCCTGATGTGTAGCCAACTCTTTTGTTGATTTACAGCTAAAAATCGCACTTAATATGCAGCAAGTGAACAATATGCAAACTGTTTTCTTCATTATATACTCGTTACTGAAATGAAAGTAATTTTTAAAAAATTAGAGTGGATTAAAGAAATCATAAGCTTATTTTCAGGGTTAATGTCGGAACTATTTGACTTTGTCGCATTGTCGGACTATTGATTGGTTGAGGTAGAATCTGATTGTTTATTACTAATGTCGCAGCTCTCTTTTTATTTCGTGATGCTGAGATAAAAACTGGTATGCTGGCAATATCCATTACAAGACCTGCCAAAGTTACAAAACCATAAATATCAGCTTTCGTGTCATTACCTCCCTCTTCAAACATTACAAAATTTTTGTCAAAACCAATAAATCCGATAACTGTGGTAATTGAACCTACTCCAAGTAGTATCCAACCTGTCTTATTTTGACTTTTACTTTTTTGCAAGTAGTAATCCGCTGTTGAGTACTCAGCAGTTGTTTGACTATAGATGTTGACCACAATAATCAGGAGTACAATTAGGCTGAAAGCTTTTTTCATTTCAGTTAATTTTAGTTTAATGAAAGTTACATAAAACAACCTATTGATTGGTAATTATATCGTAATTTCCATACTTGCAATATTTTATACACTAAGAAATCAATTAAGGATTAATATTATTGTTTAATAATCATTTTCGATTTCTCCAAAACATGGGGTATTTGTAGAAAATAATTTCCAGATGGAACCGAACTTATGTCTATGTTATTATTATTTTTGATATTATTCCATTGAAGGAGTATCTGGCCATTTACATCAATCAACCTGATATCAGCACTAGTTACAACCTCAGGTAAGCCTTTAATGGTAACTAATCCATTTGTAGGATTTGGATAAATATTTATTTTGGTTTCTAAAGGTTCTAAAATTGAAGTTGTATTTTCGTTAACCATTAGTGTAATTTGATGAGAATAAAGGGTAAGTTTTGGAACTAGTGTATTAGTAACTTCACAATGATATACTCCACTATCAGAAAGGGCAATATTTGTAAGGTCCAAAGTTGCTGGAGTTTGTGAGCGCAGTAATGTATCATCTTTAAACCACTGGTACTGGTTATATTCACCTCCAACTTCCAGGTCATAGGTATAGCTATCTCCTACCTTTCTGTTAACTGATTCACTAGTCCCAATACTGTCTTGGGGAATGTAAACGAACATTTCAATATTAATTGCTGGTTCGAGGCTTTCAAAGGTTAATTTGTTTGTGCCACAAGAAAGCTCAATTAATGCAGTATTATGACTAACATCAAGACTTGTTAGCAGATTATTATGACAGAATAACTCCGTTAATGCGGTATTTTGACTAATATCAAGATTTGTTAGCTGATTTTTATAACACCCCAAACTTGTTAACAGAGTATTCTTACTTACGTCCAGGTTTGCAAGCTTATTAAAGCCACAGCTAAACTCCTCTAAGGCATTATTATTAGTAACATCAATACTCGTAAGCTGATTCTCAAAACAATATAAAGTTTTTAAATTGACATTATTACTTACATCCAAGCTTTGGAGCTGGTTATAATAACATGCTAAAAACATCAAATCAATATTTTGACTGACATCCAGGCTCGTGATTTGATTATCACTACATCCTAAATATTTTAAATTGATATTATTGGTAACATCGAGGCTTGTTAGATGGTAGCAAGAACACCATAACTCTATCAATTTATTGTTTTGACTTACATTCAGACTTGTAAGTTTATTGTAATTACAGTTTAAATATGTTAAATCGATATTTTGACTTACATCCAAACTTGTGATTTGATTATGACTACACCCTAAATTTGTTAAATAGGTATTATTACTGACATCCAGACTTGTTAACTGATTATAACGACAGTCCATATATGTTAAATCAGTATTGTGGCTTACGTCAAGACTTGCAAGCTGATTGTTATAACAGTACAACTCCTCAAGTTCTGAGTTCTGGTTTAAATTAAGACTTGATAGCTGGTTGTTACTACATTCTAAATGTTGTAAATTGATACAATGATTGACATCCAGGCTTGTTAGTTGATTGGGATACCTGGAATAACAGTCTAAAAATGTCAAAGCAATATTGTTGCTTACATCAAGACTGGTAAGTTTGTTAACACTACAATTTAGATATGTTAAGGCTGTATTTTTACTAACATCAAGATTTGTGAGTTGAAAATAGCTACAGTCTAAATATGTTAATGCAGTATTATTACCAATGTCCAGACTAGTGGGCTGCTGAGAATAATTAGAAGAACAATCCAAATATGTTAATGCGGAATTATTACTGAAGTTCAGAATTGTGAGTTTATTATTGCTACAGATTAACTTTGTTAAGGCTGAAAAATTTTCAATCCCAGTTAAATCATAAATATTTCTATTTGAAACGTCAAGCGAAGTGATTCCAGCAATGTTATCCGTTGGAACAGAATCATTCAATGCTCCAGAGTCATATCCAAAATTAATCAATACTTTTTCAAAATTATCATCTGGAACATAAGTTGTTTGACTAAATAGATTAATTGGAAAAAGGGACAAAATAATAATAGAAATAACTTTAATAGTAGTCATATTGGAAGTATTTGGATTTAAAGGCAAATAACTTTACTAGTAAAAAGATTTAGTTAAAGTGTTTTATTTTACTCTTGCATTTTAAAACATACGTGAATTCATTTTAAAAGTTTAAAATATCACTTTCCTAAATTGAGTACTGCTTCCATTTGTGATATAATTTTAGCCAAATTACGATACTATCATTCTGATTCTGAACAACTAAATTTAAAATTAATTTTGACCAATCGAGGGTTAAATGAATGGTCTGGTGCAGGACTGAAGCTTTCTTTATGGATTTATGGTTGGATGAATTACTGAATTTTTCAGGATATCATAACAATTGATTGTTGTTTGATGATTAATTTTGCACCTCAATATTTAAAAAATGTACATCACCAATTTTCAACATTATCTTAATGAAAACGGCAACATCCCAACTGATATGCCCCAAACAAGCAAGGGAACTTGCAAGCTTTCTCGCCTTGCTTATCGATGATGCAAGTACAGGCGACTACGATACTGAACCCGTCATCAGGTGCATTGAAAAGGGCTGTGTGGGGCTGATTGTGCCAACATTAATAGAAGATGGAAACGAAATTTATTGGGTGTGCGTTAAGTGCAAAACTAAGGGTGTTATTTCTAATTGGAGAGGTACGAAAT
>JBFFLX010000269.1:0-3679 GCA_041554435.1 Bacteroidales bacterium | reverse complement strand
TTGAACAACAAGCAAGAGAATTCGCATCTGAACATCTAAGAGAATGCCTTTATTTTTTAGAAGAAAGAGGTCTTGTTAAAAGGTCTTGATTTTTGGGTAAAAAAATTGAAAAAATTTTTTAATCGATTTTCAGGAATTAATGTCTCCTAAGGATTTTTCGCCCCAAAAATATTTCATGTAGAGTACCGTTGCCGATTTTAACACACAGATATACAGTACGTTAAGGCAGGGAACCCAGACGGGGGGGGCAGGCAGGGGGCCTTTAAAAGAATGTGGGCTGGTTCCCCAGGGCCGCCAGGCGTGACTCATCCAAATTTTGTTTTATAATTTATTATGTTCAAATGGAAGTGTAATGTCAATATCTTCAGGGCTTTAGCTTTAGTTAGTTTTATTTAAAATTTTGCTGGGTGGAGTTTTTCTGGGAGAAGACTGTTGAAGGAGCTGAAGAGGTCGAATATTGTTTTATAATCGGTACTGTTAAGTAGAACTATTGAGCCTACTGTGTTATGTTTATATAAGTCTGAATATGAGAAATATGAATTGATTTGAGCTTTGTGGTTATTGAACAAAATATATTATAAAACAAAATCCAAAATGTAGGTCCAAAAAATGGCCAACAATTTTAACCAGAGAATTTATTCATAAATCTTCAACCTGCGGGGTATTTTTCCCACCACTCATCATCTGTATTAAATGAATCTCCCTTGACTCGAACAAACAAATCTTCCCCTACCTGACTAACTAATTTACTCCCTTCAAGATTCTTAATCCATTTAACAGGAATACTCTTTTCACCATTTATCAATCCAAGAATATTACCAACTATAGAGCCTGTGCTGTCACAATCACCACTATGATTTACTGAAAACAAAACACCTTTTTCAAAATCATTTTCATATATCAATGAAGCAAACAATGACATCGACAGAGCTTCTTCTGCCACCCACCCCTGACCTAACTCTTCAATATCTTCGGGTATTACATCTTCTCCTGATTCTCTTTGTTTGTAATACAACTGAAGAGCTGAGTTGACAGCATTCAATGTTTCATCACACTTTTCCATAAAGCCAAAGCCTTGTAGATGAGAAAAATTTGTGAAGCCATTTATACGAATAAAGCCTGGCGAAATCACCAAGCTTTATTATATTTCAGTAACAATATTGGTTTTTAATATCCCAATGTTGTTATTGCAATAAGTATGTTAATCTATACCTACTTTGGTCAAAGTAAAGTTTTGTTCTTTTATATCTCCTGTAAGTATACTAATGACTACAATGTTGGGGTCACTTTCATAATCTTCTTTTACGCAACTTAATGAATAATCCCCTTCAGGAATTCCGATAATTTTATATAATCCATCCGCTGATGTTTTAGCACTTGCAATTGTATCAATTTCAGTTCCAACTTCAGCAGTAAGATAAAGATGAGCATTCTTTATACCTGTACCTTCACCCTCAGTCACGGATTCTGTTACAGACCCAAATATTTCTCCCGTTTGTGATAGGTTTACTGCTCTTATAACTGGGCTAAACATAAACCCTTTAATATTCTTAACATTACCTTTTACTTTAAAAGACCTACTTGCGTCAAAGTCTAACAGAATTTCAGATTCAACATCTTCCTCTACAATGAGGGCAGGCTTTATTTTAATTTTTAATCCGCTGGAATTACCACTCGGAATTTTCATATCATATACACTACTGTCATTCAGCATTATGTTTGCTTCAACAACATGCATTCTTATTTCACTATATTCTCCAACTGGAATACTATCCAATACACCCAATATAGTTTTTTCACCATTAATTAAATCCAGTAAATTAAAAGTATCTTGAACATCAAGCTTTATAAATAGAGAGGCTGAATCTTCCTCTGAAGTTTCAACTTCTGTTTTTTTAAGTTTAACCCAGTCAATTGATACATTTGCTTCTGCCACCAGGTCCGAAGGAAAAGGGGCATCCGTTAAACTGATTCTAACAGAACCAGTTTGATTCGTTTCAATGTCATCATTGTTAATTGATTCACTACATCCATACATTAAACCTAAAAATAGACTTAATATGAAAAATAATTTTGCTTTCATTTTATTATATTTTGGTTTGTAAATAAATTTCAATTTATCCTTAAACAATAATTTGATTGCGTCAAATTACATTATATTACAATGCAAATATTTTATACAATTACTTAATTATTAAATATTTACAATAAGTTATATTTAAAACGTAAAATATACAAGTAAATTTTATCTCAAATTAATATTTTCATTAAAAGAGTTATCCGAACCTTGCACATATAACCTCAACTTGAAATGTTTTCACTTGGGTTGTTTACTGGAAAGTTTAATCGTTGTTGCACAAATGAGGGGTTACCCATATCCCGTTTATTGCTCTTGGACTGTTAGGCGTAGCGGTTGCATAATGCTTTTTCGCCCTTTCACCGCTCATTTTATTGTAAGTTATAATTTTGAATGGTATTAAAATTAATAAAAGTATAAAAATTGCAGCGAAGAGAGTCATTAAAGATAATGCCCATGCTGGAGATACAGCTAAATAAAACTTTATTCAATTTTTTTTCATAAAGATTGGTTTTGTCGTGTCTTACAGAGACTGCATTATAAAGGTTCAAATTATCCCACAAGTTGAAATTAGAAATAGTTGAACCGTCTCAAAAAATGTGTGCAAAAAATACAGCATAAATACCTGTTGTGATTGATGTATTAAATGCAATTATACTTATAAGGAATAATGTATATTAATATACATTAGTAATTAAATATATTTAATTGTACCTTGCATATATAATAATTTTAAAAAAATAGCAAAATGAAAAAGTTATCAAAAAACCTGTTCTTCTTCACAGTTCTAATTAGCTCAGTAATGCTTTTTAGTTCATATTCAGCAACTTCAGCTAAACCAGACGATAATAATGGAGTTGAAGTAGTTGTAGTTAAAGACAGAGGTTGGTATTTACAAGCATGCGGTGAATCGATTTTAGCTGAATCTTCAACGGAAGTATTTTTGGATAATACAAGGGTATTAATACTAAATAAATGGAAATTACCAGAAGGCCATTGTTTAATCCCAACAGATGGAAAGGCTGCAAAATATCCGAACCTTATTGTAACACCAAATGGTACGGCAATTGGGAAGGCCATTGTGCACCCTGAAAGAGGGAGTAAAAACAAATAACTGATTACATTACGATAGATAATAATTAAAGGGCAACTAGAAAAGTTGTCCTTTTCTATTTCACGTCTTGGATATGTAACAAAAAGTTGGACGATTGAAAAAGGTTCACATTGTTCCCTTGCAGAAACCAAATCAAATAAGAACTAAAACTAAATTTATTTTCACTGGAAGGCGAATGTTGCTTCACCAATGAGGGGTTACCCATATCTCGTTTATTGCTCTTGGACTGCCAGGCGTAGCGGTTGCATAATGCTTTTTCGCCCTTTCACCCCTCATTGCTTTTTTTGATTACTGTTCTTTAAAAACAATAGTACTTAGTAAAATTCAAAATGTTATTGTGTTGGAATTCCCGTGACCGCAACAGACGGGATACTCATGACGAATATTGTTTTACGATTCGTACTGTTAAGTATAATGCTGTATTCATTAATTGACGGGGGCTTTGAAAAAAATAGTTTTATTTAAAAACTTTACTGGGGGCTATTATT
>JBFFLX010000268.1:0-3684 GCA_041554435.1 Bacteroidales bacterium | reverse complement strand
AGAACCTTATGGTATAGAGTTTTCACCTGACAATAAATTATTATACGTTAATACATGGAAGAATCAGTCGGGACAAAGACTTCTACAGTATGATTTGGAAGCCGGCGATATAAACGATATTATTGCTTCCAAATATATAGTCGGTACAGGTACCAATGGTGCCCTGCAAACAGCACCCGACAACAGAATATATGTTGCTATGAACGGAAGTGGCTCATTATCAAGGATTAATCATCCAAATAAATATGGAGAAGAATGCGATTTTGAATTTAACACTATTAGCCTTGGGGGAAAGTCATCCCAATATGGTTTACCAAATTTCCCTTCATATATTATCCCTCCCGTAGGTGAAAATGAGTTGGACATTAATACAACAGATATCAATATTTTTCCAAATCCAAATAATGGTAAGTTTTTTATAGAAGTAGAATCATCAGATGAAAATGCAGTTTTAGAACTATATGATTTTATGGGGAAAATGATTTGGAGTGATAAAGTTCAAATAAGTAATAACTTAAAAACTAATAAAATAGATGTGTCCTTTTTGGAGAAGGCTAACTATATTCTTTTATTAAAAACGGGCAATAAAACACTTTCGACTAAATTAGTTATAAATTAATGGAGAAACCTGAGCATAGTGGTAAATTTGAGACATCAAACATCATGTTGGTCTCGGTTAGCCACATGCTACATGATATTTACTCCTCTTTTCTTGCTCCATTACGTCCTCTTCTTATCGAAAAATTTGGTATTGGTCTTGCATTAGCCTCGGTTTGGGATATCATAATGCGTATTCCCTGGTTCCTAAATCCACTAATCGGAATCATTGCCGAAAGAACTGCTGCCCGTTATTTTGTAATTGTAACACCTGCAATAACTGCTATTTCAATGAGTTTGCTGGGCTTAGCACCTTCATTTACAATAGTTTCCATACTGCTTTTTGTAATGGGCATAAGTGGGGCATTTTTTCATGTTCCTTCTCCTGTAATGATAAAAAGACTGTCGGGGAGATATACGGGCAGAGGAATGAGTTTCTTTATGTTTGGTGGCGAAATGGCCAGAACACTGGGACCTCTTATTATTACAGCGGCTGTGTCAGTTTGGGGATTAGAAGGTACGTGGAAATTAATTCCTTTTGGACTGCTTGCTTCCTTCATTTTGTTTTTGAAACTTAGAAAAATTAAAATTTCAGGGGAGTTTAATAAGTCTGCAGGAGAGAAACCCGCATATTTGGCATTGCTTAGAAAATACTTTCCATTTTTTCTTATTTTGATAGGAATTACATTGTTCAGGTCGATAATGAAATCAAGTTTAACAGCCTTTCTTCCAACATACTTTTATAACGAAAAAGGAGAGAGCCTTTGGTTTGCAAATTCTGCACTGGCAGTGTTTCAACTGGCAGGGGCGGTGGGTACTATACTAGCAGGAAGTATTTCCGATAGATTGGGGCGGAAAACAACATTGTTGATTATCAGTATTTTATCGCCCATATTGATGTTTCTATTTATTAACTCAAGTGGTTATACAAGCTTTGCCTTTCTTCTTTTACTCGGACTGTTTGTATTTGCTCCCGGCCCCGTACTAATGGCTCTAGTGCAGGATGTATCCCAAAAATTACCCGTATTTATGAATAGTATTTATATGACTATAAGCTTCGTTTCTTCAGCAGTAGCAGTCTTCTTTGCGGGTATTATTGGCGACTGGGTTGGACTGGAAACCACTTACCTTATTTCTTCTTTTCTTGCTTTAGGGGCCATTCCTTTTGTACTTTTACTAAAAAAAAGAAATTAAAATAAGCAAAATGAAGTATTTTATCGACATCCACTGTCATCCTTCGATGAAGGCTTTCTATTCATCATTGAAGCATTCGGAAAGAAATAATATGTGGGAGTTTATCCCAAAAAGTACGGTATGCGATGACCTGCCTAAGATTCTTAAAAAACAACTGATTGAAATGGTTAAGTTTTCCCAAACTAACCTCGATAATTGCAAAGAGGGTAGGCTAGGGGTTTTATTTTCAAGTATTTATCCCGTTGAACGGGGATGGTTCGATGAAAATAATATTACTAATATTATCTTAGGAACCGAACTATTTACAAAATCTGCAATCTGTAGCAGTGGCTTTAATGAACAATTGGTAAGAAAATTGGTAAAAGATATTAATACTAATAGAGAAGTAAACTATTTCCAGGATTTAGCTACTGAGTATTATTATTTGAATTCCACTCAGGCAAAAGCAGATGATAAGAAAAAGACCTTTTTTATTGCCAATAGTTTTGATGATCTGAAAGCCGTTGAAATAGAAAATAATAAGGCTAATATTGCTCTGATTTTTAATATAGAAGGTGGACATTCACTAATTGATTTCAGTTCTTATAATGCAGCCCGAAATACTCCGTTTCGTAAAGTAAATAAACGCAAACACTCAGAATATAATAAGTATAAAGAACAGATATTCAAGAATATAGATGTTTTGAAAGGGGAGGGGGAGAAAGAAATTTATATTGATGGTAATGCTGTCAATATGCATTTTAATCACACTCCATTATTTATAACTTTTGCTCATCATTTGTGGAACTTATTATGCGGACATGCAGATAGTTTAAATTTAGGAGGTGATATTCTGCTAAATCAAAATAGAGCCAAGGGAAGAAAATTTAGCAAACTGGGCAAAGATGTCCTGCATAAACTTCTTGAAAGAGATGAAAATAAGCGTCGTATTTTGATAGATATTAAACATTTAAGCCTTAGAGCAAGAAAGGAATTCTTTAAAATATGGGAAAATGACTATTATACCAAAAGCGATTCATTTCCAATAATTTCCAGTCATGCTGCCGTAAATGGAAGGCAATCGTATGGCATGAGGAAGCGCAGCGATATGGAAAAAAACTATTTCAACGATGCTGATATAAATATGTTTGATAAAGATATCAGTATGGTTTATAAATCAAACGGTATTATTGGTTTAATATTGAATGAAGTTAGGTTACCCGGATTTGTATCAAGTTTGAAACTGAAAAAGAATAAACGTAAAATCAGGAAGTTACAAAAAAATGACCCGACTAATAGTAGGATAGAGGAGTTGAAATTTGAAAACAAACAAATATATTTACAATGTCTGGTATCAAATATATTTCATATTGTAAGAACTATAAATGAAAAAGAGGCCTGGGACATTATAAGCATAGGGTCTGATTTTGATGGTATGATAGATACTTTGGATAATTATTATACTGCAACAAATTTCATTAATTTAAAGAATGACCTAAAGGCATTTATTGATAATTGTGATAGTTTACTACATATATCAATTGATAATGAAGAGTTTAAGCATTTAAAGTTTGGATATACTACTAATAAAATACTTGATAAAATCTTTCATAATAACGCAATAGAATTTCTGAGAAAGTATTTCCACGATGAATTTTTAAAAAACGGAATAAAGCATAAGAATATGGATATTAATAAGTTAGAAGCATTAAATCCGGAAAATTACGGATTATCCAAAAGGCAGAAAATTGTAAAACTTTCTGATAAGGAGATAGGCATAGTAAAAATGCGAAAATCACGCATCATTATGAAAGACGGTGAGCAGATTTCTCAATTGGCAGATACAATAAAATCGAATGATAACAATCTTAAAGTAAAATTGATAATTAGTGGTCCAATTTGCAGTAAGACAGT
>JBFFLX010000267.1:0-3708 GCA_041554435.1 Bacteroidales bacterium | reverse complement strand
TTTCTTTGATTAAACTCTCCTTTACTGTTTCAAGTGGTAGAATTCTTATATTTTGTACTAAATCACTTAATTTTCCTTTTGAATTTAAGTCGGAAGTGGAGATTTCAATTTTAGTATAATTTGTTTCTTTCCTTTCTTTAGTTTCGGTATTACATGAACTGATAATGAGAAGAAAGAATAATAGCTTAATAGTATCTCTCATATTTTATACATATTTAATAAAAATTTTAAGTTTTTGTTTTGCATTTATTTAAGTCAATAAAAACACAATATAATCTTTAACTGATAATCAGTTAATTTATTTTAGATAGTTTTATTTCAGAGTAATATTAACAAATAACTTTAGGCAATTCAAAGAAAGATAAATGTTGTAATGGATTTTTATGACCTCAATTATTACTGATTAATTATGGAGTTTTATTAAACTAACTATTTCAATCAAAATAATTATTAAGTTTGTGACAATAATAATCCACTACATTGAAAATAATCTAAAAATACTAGGATGATTTACAAACAAGGAACAGCATTTTCCATAGTTTTGGTATTTACTGCCATTAGCATACTTGGCTGGTTTTTCCTTCCCATGTTGTCTGTAAGTCTGCAACCCACTACTGCATTACCCGGATTTACAATATCCACAAATTGGTCGGGAGCCTCTGCATTGACTGTTGAGGCGGGAGTAACATCAAAAATTGAGTCTGCTGTTAGCATGATGGAAGGAGTGAAAAATCTAAAGTCGGTTTCTTCCAAAGGGAATTCAAAAGTTGAAATAGAAATTGATAAGTTCACCGATATGCAAAAATTCCGATTGGAATTATCTACCATCTTACGGCGGCTGTATCCCAAACTCCCCACGGGCTCATCTTATCCTCAAATCAGCATGAAGCGTGTTGATGATAATGATGTAAAACCTTTGCTAATATTAACTCTGAATGGTCCCGATGATAGTTTTACTCTTCAGGAATATGCCGAAAATAATATTAAAACAAAACTCAGTCAGATTGCGGGAATTGACAATATAACGGTCTATGGAGGTACAGGATTTCAATGGAATATAAAGTATGATGAATCGGTTTGCAATAGTTTGGGAATCGGCCCCGATGAAATAAAAAATGCACTCAGAGAGAGTTTTATGCAGCAATCGCTGGGAAGAGTTGAGGTGAATGGAGGCAAGAACTCCACAGAAAAAATATTGTCGGTAAAACTGGAAATGCCGCCCGGCACAGAGTATAACTGGAAATCAATCCCCATTAAAAAGATAGATAACAGAATTATCCATTTGAATGATATTGCTGAAATTGAAATCGGGAAACAAAAGACAAATTCCTATTTCAGGATAAACGGTCAAAATGCAATTAATCTGGTAATTTATCCCATGCAAGCCAGCAATGCCATCGAACTTGCTAATGAAGTTACAGATCAGTTAGATGCAGTAAAACTATTATTACCAGCAAACTACAATCTTGAGGTGTCGTATAATTCGACTGAATATGTAAAATCGGAATTGAATAAGATTTATTATCGCACATTATTTACATTACTAATTTTATTAATATTCGTATTTCTGGTAAGTTTAAATTTGCGATATGTCCTGCTGATTGTATTAAGCCTTTTCACAAATATTTCAATATCATTTATACTATACTATCTGCTGGGTATTGAAATTCATCTTTATTCTTTGGCAGGAATTACAGTTTCTTTGGGGCTTATCATCGATAACTCCATAGTAATGGCCGACCACTTAGTTTACAGGAAGAATATAAAAGTTTATACTGCCCTTTTGGCTTCTACTTTAACAACCGTGGTTTCTTTAGTAATTGTATATTTCTTACCAGAGGGATTGAAATTAAATTTATGGGATTTCTCCCTGATAATTGTTGTCAATCTCATGGTTTCTCTGCTTATTTCTTTGTTCTATATTCCGGCCCTTTTAAGCAGGATGAAATTTGGTAAAAGCAATAAAAAGTCTACGTATACTATTAGAAAACTAAAAGTTTATTTAAACAAACTTTATCTTAAAACTATAAATATCTTGCTTAAAAACAGGAAGATAGCCTACTTTGTGTTGATATTAGGTTTTGGGATTCCTTTGTTTATGCTGCCAAATAAAATTGATAAGGAGGGACCCTTGGCAGAAATATATAATTCCACTTTGGGTAATGAATGGTATTTGGATAATCTACGTCCTTATTTGGATAAATACTTAGGAGGTAGTTTCCGTTTGTTTTCCTATTATGTTTTCGAAAATTCATATTATACCAAAGCTGAAGAAACAAAATTAGTTGTTCGTGCCTCAATGCCAAAAGGAGCCAGTGTTGACCAATTAAATGAGGTAATTATGAAGATGGAAGATTTTGTTGGTCAGTATGGAGATAAGCTTAAATTTCAAACAAAAATACAGGGACCTGAATATGCACAAATAACTATTTCATTCAATAATTTGGAAAGTGATAATTCATTACCATATATACTGAAAGGCAGGCTAATTGCGCAAAGTATTGATATGGGTGGTGTAAACTGGAGTATTTATGGCGTAGGAAAAGGCTTTTCCAACAGGGTTGGAGTTAATGAAATGGTTAACTACCGAGTACTGCTAAAAGGTTATAATTACGACGATTTGGAGAGGCAGGCAATTGTTCTAAGAAGTTTGTTGCAGGAACATCCCAGGGTAGATAATGTAAATATTTCGGCTGGAAGGTATTATTGGGAGAGGGAAAAATCCTATGAATATTATGTGGATTTCCTAAAAAGCAAAATGGATATTAAAAACATTAATAGTATTGAAATATACAATGAAATTGCTAAACAAAGTGTTGGTACATCAGGATTATCATGGTTCTTTACCGGTAAATCATATGAACTTTTTAATATTTATCCCGATAGGAAATCTACTCCTGATAAATGGGAGATTATGCATAAACCTATGGAAAGTACCGATTATAAACTATCGGAATTCATAAACATTAAAAAACAAATTGAGCAACAATCTATTTATAAAGAAAATCAAAATTACTTAAGAATAGTTGATTACCAGTATATTGGCACTTTAAAATTCGGAAATATTTTCCTTGAAAAAACAATAAAACAAATGGAGGAAAAACTTCCTTTTGGATATAGTGCAAAATCCATGAATAGTTTTTACAGAGGTAAAGAAGAAAATATACCATATACATTTTTAATAGTGTTAATAGCAATTATAATATTTGTAATCTGCAGTATACTTTTCGAATCTCTATCACGACCCTTTGTCATACTACTCACCATACCCGCATCATTTATAGGAGTGTTTCTAACATTCTATTATTTTGATTTTAACTTCGACCAAGGCGGATACGCATCCTTTATTTTGATAAGCGGACTGGTAGTAAATTCCGCAATTTATATATTGAATGAATACGATAATATAACTGGAAAGAAAAGAAATTTGCTAATCATAAAAAACTATATAAAAGCCTTTAACAGGAAGATAGTTCCCATACTTTTAACCATTAGTTCAACAGTTTTAGGCTTGGTTCCTTTCATTGCCTTAGGGCAGAACGAACCCTTCTGGTTTGCACTGGCAGCCGGAACCATAGGAGGATTGCTTTTTTCAATAATAATTATTGTTTTTTATTTGCCGGTTTTTGTTCTTGGAAGAAAGCGGAATGATTAAATACCTTAAATTAATACAAATACACTTCTTTTTGATTATTTAATCAAGCCAGA
>JBFFLX010000266.1:0-3771 GCA_041554435.1 Bacteroidales bacterium | reverse complement strand
CTGTTTGAATTGTCTTTTGTAAGTTTAGCTACGAATGATAAAATTATTCTAAATTTAGACTATTATTTTAAAAAATCTGTTTACTCTGCAGAGGAATATTCCAGAGTAAAACTTTACTTTTCCGAGATAATTAAAATCGGAAATGAAAAAGTAGTATTAAAAAAAACAACAACAAAATAAAATTGTTAAATTGCAATAACCAATTAATAAAAACCAGAGAAAATGAAAAAGACAGCACTATTACCATTACTGCTAATGGTATTTATCATCATCATTTCATCATGTAACAATAAAAATGAAGATACTTCAGTAAAGAAAAACCATGCCTGGGTTGTAGGTGCAGTTGACAGCACCTCCTATGGTTTAATTTTATTTTCAAATGACGGGGGAGAAACATGGAACCGACAAGCCGAAAATAATGAAGCCCTTAAAGGAACAGAAATAACTAATGTTTGGGCAGTGGATGAGAATAATGTATGGGCTATTGGATTAAACAACACCATTTTAAAAACCAATGATGGAGGAAACACCTGGACCAAAATAAATAATATACCACAACACTATCCTACTGCCGACTTAATGGACATTTCCATAACAAATAAAACAAACATTTGGATAAGTGGTAGCGAAGGAAACAATGGAATAGTTTACTATTCAAGTGATAACGGTAATAATTGGAAAATATGCGACAGTTCATTTTTCGATAATACTTTTCCTCAGGGAATTCTGGCATTTGACAACCAAAACGCTTATATTGTTGGGGCACAGCATAATAACAGATTAGACAGAGGATTTATAGCATATACTATTGATGCAGGTGAGAATTGGGATACTATTGTACCTGCAGATAATTATAATAAATGGGAATGGATAGGCGCCGTTTCATCAGGAAATACAATTGTAATCTATGGCGGCAAATCCCGATATATGGTTAGTAATGACGGTGGAAGTACTTGGAGCAATGATTCTATAATAGGAACCGGTGGTGAGGACGGAGCAGATATAAATGATTTGATTATGCTTGACTCAAAAACCTGGTGGGGAGCCTTTGATATGGGACAAATATATATTACAATAGATGGTGGCAAAAACTGGATTAAACAAGAAACCCCCGGGCTAGGAGGAACTTTTCTTTTAGGTATAGATGCATATGACAATAATACAGCATTAGCAGTCCCAGCAATTTCATCTTGGCCTCCTGTGTGTCCAATAATTAAAACAAACGACGGCGGAGCAACATGGGAAAGAAAGTACACTCTGTACTCCAGCTTAAGCAAAGTCAGTTTTATAAAAAACTAAAGTTCTGGATTTCTCATAGTTAAGAAAAATATCATAACCAAGCATGCACAGTTTTAGTAGATGATAATGTTGTAAATTCGTTTTATTAACTAATTTTGAGGCAAATTAAATGTAAATGGCCTTTAACAAAAGATATGATAAAGTATCCATTATCGTAATACTGCTTATCATTGTTGCTATTACTAATTCATGTGTTGATGAATACTGGCCCGAAGTATTACCAAAATATGAACGTGCTTTAGTTGTTGATGGGCAAATCGACTCTCAGCACGGACCATATATTGTTACCCTGTCATTATCATCGGAAGTAGACTGGCCATTTTTTGATCCGCTGAATAACTGTATTGTGACTATTTCAGATGATTTAGGAAACAGCGAACAACTTATGGAAATTGGAGGTGGAAAATACACAACAACAGAGCAAGGAATAAAAGGCATTCCAGGAAGAAGTTATAAAATAAAAATCCAGACTCCCCTGGGAAAAAATTATGAATCGGACTTTATGAGAATGTCACAGCCCGGCATAATCGACAGCATTTATTATAAAACCGCCTATAAGCCTCATCCCACTCTCGAAAGAATGATGAATGGACTTCAATTTTATGTAAACTCCCATAATGAAAACGACAGTTTAAATTATTTTTATTGGAAAATAGAACAAACCTATAAGTTTAATGCTAATTACAAAATAAGGTTTTATTATGATGGGCAGATGCGGAGATTTTATAATCCCGATTCTCTTTTCACTTGCTATAAACACGATTATATTCCCAATATTTACGTTTATAATACTGAGAAACTAAATAAGAGGGAAATTAAAGATTTACCAATTCATTATGTAAATACTGAATCTAAAGCACTATCCATTCGATATAGCGTTCTGGTAAACCAATACAGTATAACAAAAGAAACTTTTAAGTATTGGAATGACCTGGCAAGTTTAAATGATGAACAAGGCGACCTGTTTTCGCGCTTACCATTTCAGGTTAGAGGCAATGTATATAACACAGAAGATATAGACGAGCCCGTATTAGGGTATTTTATGGTTGCAGGAAAGAGCACAAAAAGAATATTTATTGACCGCCCCACTTATCTGGATTATTATTATTCTGATTCATGCAATCTTTATGGACCGGATCAGGAATTATTATGGACACATAGAAATGAATGGCCCCTATTTTTACCAGCTTTTCCTGGCACAGGAGGAGCCTCCCCTGCATGGGTAGATTATCAATGGTGCGTCGATTGTACCAAATCGGGTGGTGACCTGGAAAAACCTGAGTTTTGGGTGGAGTGAAGTTCAAACAAAGTTTCTCAGAATAAAAAATCGATAAATACAGGGCTAAAATAAAAAAGCCAAACCGCAATGGTTTGGCTTTGATTATGTGGGAACTACTGATTCTGAGGAACATCAATTGATAATCAAAAGTGAAAAAGGGGTAGGGCTTAATTTTAGCGCCCTAGATTTTCCAACTTAGGCCCGTAAAAATGATGCTGGGGCCCTAGAAAATAGGGTACAAAGATACCAATATAAGATACCATTAAAAGAAACCAATATACTAACAGAGTCAGAGGACTCTGAAGTTGTCTTGGAGGAAGTTTACGATGTAGCCAAGGTAAGAAAATTGCAAACAGAAGGAAATATCATCAGCCTCTATAAATATTTAATAGAAGGAGTATCCAAAAAAATTAGTGATAAAAAAACTGATAAATGGGAAATGTCAGATAAAGATGAGCAATTATTATTTAATTTGATAGAGGTTAAACCTCATCTTATAACGGACAAATTAAATTATGGACTTGACAAGGCTTTAGGCAAGGACTCTTTAAGATTTAGAGATATTGTTGCACCGCTATTGATACAATAAGTAATAACTAACTTGATTGATTGCATCCTAATATTTCCTTTGGCAGTTTCAAAGCAATATTATGATAATTAATCCTTATCTTTTGAGGTGATATCCTTTAATAAAAGGTAAGGAAAATGAACAAATCGAGCACTTTGAAAGCAAATTAATTGCTTAATGGAGTGCTCTTTTTATTTGTAGTATGAAATAATTCTGTTAATCGAAATAGGCGGGTGCAATAATAATCATTTGTGTCTTTTCTCTTGCAGCAGCCGTCTAAATTCTCCAAGGTATAAAGCCCCCTGCGGTAGAAACAGACAAAATCAAAGAATTATTTTATCCATTTAATTGAAAATGAGTTAATAATAATGTTTATAAATTGATTATGTCATGTTCTAATTACAGTATTTTTTGTACCTTTATCTCAGCAAACTAGCAGATATCGAACTCGAAAAGTTAAATATACATAGTTATGCCCTGTTTTAAAATTGATATCATGCAAAAATTTATATTACTACTATTAATTCTGTATAGTCTTAATATGACTTCTAAGGCACAATCATGTTTGCCAGATGGAATTGCTTTTTATTCTCAAAGTCAAGTAGATAATTTTCATCTGTTTTAT
>JBFFLX010000265.1:0-3802 GCA_041554435.1 Bacteroidales bacterium | reverse complement strand
AGAATAAACTGACTGTCGTTTATTTGAAGCACCGAATCACACAGTGGTCCGCATAATTTCTCCAGAACGGAACTCTTTAGCAGGAATTCACGGGTTTCATCATCCAGCGTATTTAATACTTCTTCTAGCAGGTAGTCCATAATGTACCTGTTATCACCTGCAATGCGATGAATAAATTCCGATACATTTTCTTTATTCTGCAACGTTATGGCCGTCAGTTGTAATCCGGCAATCCAGCCTTCTGTTTTCAATTCCAACAGATTAATATCTTTTGAGGTTAGTCCAAGTTTTAGTTTTCTGTTAAAAAATTCGGTGGTATCGCGTTCGTTAAAACTTAAATCAGCCGAACGAATTTCCAATAACTCATTTTGACTTCTCAGGCGAGCCAAAGATAATGGTGGATCGGAGCGTGTAAGAATTGCCATTTTAAAATGCCGCGGCTTATAATCCATTATAAAACTTAACATTTTAAACACCTCTTTGGAGGCTATTAAATGCAAATCGTCAATTACAAGCAGAAAGTCACTTTCAACAGAAAGAATATCATTTATCAGTAGTTCAAGAATATACTCCAACACAGTTGTGCCGGGAGACTTTAACAAATCCAGTGATTTATTTCCAACGTTTTTATGAATGGTCTGAATTCCGTTAATGATAAAGGTCAAAAACTCATGTGGGTCATTATCCCGGCTATCAACAGAGTACCAGGCAGCAGGTGTTTTAATTTGTTTAATCCAGTCGCTGACAAGGGTTGCTTTCCATAACCTGCGGTGGCCGAAACAAGAATTAATTTACGATTCAAACCTTCGTCCAGTTTTTCGAACAAAGCAGACCGGTGAACAATATTCTCTTTTGGTTGTGGAATGTGCAGTTTAGTCAGAAGCATTATTGCTCAAATTTTCCCTTAAAGTTAATAGATACTGTTCATATTCAAAAATTAGCTGGTAAAATAACTTATTCTAAGATGTTGCTGGTCTGTGTTTTAACAATATATAATATGACTATCCGTTATCGCACCTATTACCATAAGGCGTATTAGTTATCGCAGCTACCAGCATCCTATCAAATAAGGCTTCACCATAATACCTGCGGTTAAATTTGTATGTGTATTCATTCAAATAGTTTTGCATATAACAATCCTTAATTGAATGGTGTATTCCTAAAAACAACCGCTTAGCATTACTAATCGCAGTATGTACCCACGGGAATGTTTTTTCTAAAACTTCTTTATCAAAGGTTCTGTAGACCTGGTGTTCCTTTACTTGTTCTTTAAGTTTGGAATATCCTTTATACCCATCGGTGCGCACTATTGACGCCTGACCGAGTTCTCCTTTTAAGCTCGAAGAGATACTTTCAGATTTCAGATTTTCCAAAACTATCATTTTTAGGTATCCTACTTTTGCATTAGGTTTGTGCTTATATTTTGCATTCTTGTCCTCCTTTAAGATTGGTGTGGACTCCACTGCTACAAGCACTTTCGATTGTTTCTTGCTTCCCCGTCCCCTCATGGTTGGCTCATTGTCATCTTTTTCACTGTTAACGGATTCAAAAAAGCCCTCGTCCATTTCAATATAGTTTGATAATTCATAGAGACTATCCCTCTTCCCAAGAACAGACCTTATCTTGTGAAGCATTAACCAAATTGGTTCATAACGTTTATGTCCAAGCTCACGCTGAAGTTCAAGGGCAGATATGCTTTTCTTGGTTGCACTTAAAAATGCAATGGCAGTAAACCAATACCTGAAGGGCAGGTTGCTGTTTTCCATCACTGTACCACTTCTAAGTGAAGTCCTGAACTTACAATCCTTACATTCAAAACATTCTTTATCCTTTTTCCAATAATGTGCTGTTCCTCCACATTTTTTGCAGATTACTCCTTCATTTGTCCTTTTTTCCCTGAATGCTTCTCTGCATGATGATTCATTTGGAAAACTTTTGTAAAATTCTGATAGTCTCATGTTTCAAAGATAATCATTTTAGGTAATATAGCGGACAGTCATATTCCATAAAATAAACCATTTGGTTTCGAGGCAATTATAACTATCGAATTCTCACTTACCTTTAGTAAATAACCTTCTTTATCGAGTCCGGAACGACTAATTATTTTGAACTGAATGGTTTTCTCACCGGCTGAATTTTCAAACTTTATATCATACATGTTTTCAATGTATTCACTAAAGAATCCGGCTATTTTTGAAACTTCTTTTTTGGATTCATCAAATTGGATAGTGACGCTTTTATCGAGTATGAAACTTCCTTCTCTTATTGATATTTCAAGTGGTTTTGGAATAATTGCAAATTCCTGTGCAGAAATATTTATAACTATGAATAAAAACAGTAAAAACAACTTAGTTCTTTTGGTCATTTTGTATAGTTTTGAGTTTTGTATATGATAAGCAAAAGTAACAACATTTTTAGAAAGAAATAAAACCAATTTTAGTCGACTTTTTAATGAATCATCAGATTTCAATATCAAAACAATTGGTAATAAAAGTTCCCAAACTTGTACTTTCCTGTATCGAATGTAATGTTGATACTCAACCAAAAAATGATTCGCTTTGGAAAGAAATTGAGCAAAAGATTCATTCGATCACATCATCTTTAAAAGTTGAAGAAATTAGTCAGCTCCCAGCAATATTAGCATCGCGCAAAGCATATAAATCTTGCGGAAAAGACCCTCTTCGCTACCGTCTTTCAGCAGATTCCTTGTTGAGAAGAGTGGTGAAACGAAACGAGATTTATCAGATAAATAATGTGGTTGATTTGTTAAATCTGGTTTCTATTTCTACTGGTTTTTCCATTGGGGGATATGATTCAGAAAAAATTGAAGGCGATGTTGTATACGGAATTGGTGAACCAAACGAAGCTTATCAGGGAATTGGCAGGGGAGAGCTGAATATTGAAGGGATGCCTGTTTTTCGCGATTCACAAGGAGCTTTTGGCACACCTACCAGCGATTCTGTAAGAACATCGGTTTCTTTGGAAACAAAACGTTTTTTGATGATAATTATAGATTATGCTGCTTCCAAAAAATTAGCGGAAGCTACAAATACGGCAGTTGATTTACTTGAAAAATATGCTAACGCTACAAATATTGAATTAAACCTGATAAGAAGTAATGGAGACAATATGTAAATTTTTACTAAAATGGTTAGGATGGAAAACTGAGGGCGGAGTAGCACCCGAGAATAAATGTATCATTATTGGAATTCCACATACAAGTGCCTGGGACTTTATTATTTCGTGGTTGTTTTATACATCGATTGGCGGCAAAGCAACAGTGTTGGTAAAGAAGGAATTTTTTTTCTGGCCAATGGGATTTGTACTGCGAAAAATGGGAGGTCTGCCAATTGACCGCTCAAAGGGTGCAAATGTGATAAGGCAAACAATACAGCTATTTAATGAACGGGAACACATGCATCTTGCATTAACACCAGAAGGAACGCGTAATCTTACAAAGAAATGGAAAGCCGGTTTTCATACGATTGCCGCCAGCACCGGTGCTGCTGTTTATCTGGGAAGTTTCGACTGGGGAACTAAAATTGTTACCATTGGCCCTAAATTCGAAATGACAGACGATTATAAGGCGGACATAAAACGGATGAAAGATTTTTACCGTGAAAAAGGGGTTGTGGGAAAGTTTCCTGAACTTTTTACTACTGAATATTAAATGGTATCATTTGGGTGTCGCGGTTTCCAACCGCGATTTATGATTTCGGCAGTTAAAAACTGCCGCACCCTCTGTCAACCCGCCCAGCTTTCACAAATTAAACTTCCTGTATCATCATTATTTTCAATGCGT
>JBFFLX010000264.1:0-3804 GCA_041554435.1 Bacteroidales bacterium | reverse complement strand
CTGCACCTGATATATATACTGTTTCCAAAGCCCCTTTAAAATATAATAAAACTTTTGCGCTTAGTTTTCAGGTAGATAATGGTAGCGTTGACCTATACACCAAGGTTTTTCCTCACATTAACAACCTGAAATATACCGATGGGTGTGGCAATGATATTCCTTTTACAGCAAGTTCTTCGTTTTATGTTTTTCATGGAGAAGGTGAAAACGGTCCTGATATTCACGATCAATTAGACCCATCCTTCGATCCTGCTTATCTCACATGGGAATCCATAAAAGAACTATACAATAAGAATTATGGGATGTATAATTATGGTATTAATACCAATGCTTCAACTATAAGTTCTTTTATGAATTATTCCATAAAGAGAAACAGAAGTTTTGTAAGACGAAGGATGTTCGGAACCATTGGAGGGGCCTATGCTTCAAAAGTTTTTGCCTGCCCACAACAAAAAGTTGAGTGGACAGAATCTGCTTTTGATAACGATTATGATTTAGTGCTAAATAATCAGGATGGTGGTCCAATTGGTTTGTTTGGAGGTGACGTAAATGGTGCTTTTTCATGGATGG
The DNA here is from genome assembly GCA_041554435.1 of Bacteroidales bacterium. GTDB lineage: Bacteria > Bacteroidota > Bacteroidia > Bacteroidales > F082 > BM524. Next base: position 3,234 of record JBFFLX010000264.1, on the reverse strand, counting down.
ATCAGCAGTACTTTAAACGAAGAGAAGCGCACAGGAGTATTCCCGTGCCGGAATATGTAGATTCTCTAAATACCAAAAGTGTTGATGAAGCAAATTATTGGGGGTCACTTTATACAGCCCTTCTACCTGATGAAGATGATGGAGAAAGTCACTATCCTTTAGAGATTTTTACAACTGATTTTTCTACTATTGCCAGTGTTTATGGCAAGGGTGCTGCGGATAATATTATAGTAGCATCTGCCGAAGAAATTTATGATTATCTAAATATCAGAGATGCATTAACAGTTGAAAAAAACCTTAATAATAATGTGCTTGAAATTACATTCAGTGGAAATGTTCCAACCGATTTGAGATTTTATGCTTTGAGTTTAGTAGTAGAAAGTGATGTCACAATAAGTAGCATAAACGTTACAGGAGCAAATAATTTCTCAAAGAGTGAAACTAAAGGATTGATTAACTTCAGTTGGAATGACAGGCTTATTGAAGATCCTATTGTGCTTGCTGAAGATTATACATCAATAGCAGAACTTAGTCAGGATCAGTACGATGCATGGATAGCAATGGATTATGTTTATACTTTACCTTTGGATACAGCAAAAGTAGAGTTAGCACAAAGATTATGTAATATACCCGGAACTACTTACGATGATGGGTTTTGTGAAATGACCATTGATACAATAACAAAAATTACTGGTGATACAATTATTTGTCTGGGTGAATCAACCATTCTCTCTGCAAATTCAATAATGGAATTCTACACGTGGAGTACTGGAGAAAATACTCAAACTATTGAAGTGTCGCCTACTGAAAATACAGAATATTGGGTAAAGGGTACATTAAATGATATTCAAACTAAAGATTCCATCACTGTAATAGTTAATCCTGTTCCTACAATACTTTCCCATTCTTTAAGTGATATTAACCATTTACCAGGAATAAATGATACTCTGTGGGTTAGCGTGCAAACAGATACTCTTAGTTTTCTTTGGAATACAGGCGATGTAGATTCGAGTTTAGTCGTGGATCCTGAGTTTACAACCGAATATTATGTAGATGTTATTAGTGACTCAGGTTGTAGCACTCGTCAGGATTTTAATGTAAACGTAGCAAACACCTTCGATTTTACTTTCGATTCAGTTTGCTTTGGAGATACTACACATCTCATAAATATTTCTACATATCCCGATTCTGTTATAAGAGTTTTATGGGATTTAAATAGTGATGGCGTTTTTGATGATGCAATAGGTGATACAGTAGATTATAAATTTTCGGAAGCCGGAAACCATCTTGTGGGCATGAAATCTGTTCTTTATCCGGCTGGTATAGAACTGACTTTTAATCCAGTAGCAGTTGGTGATAACCCAAACCCAGACTTTGATGTAAGCAATGTTTGTTACCCATATAGTTCAAATTTCAACGACGCTTCTACACTTATTGTTGGAGAACTTACTGAATGGTATTGGGAATTTGGAGATGGCGGAACAGATAATCTTGCTGATGTTTCTCACACATACTCACAAATAGGTACATATGATATTAAACTTATTGTAAGTTCAAATATAGGCTGCACTGATAGTATTACAAAATCTACTACCATTTTTAAGGCATCTGATTTTGAATTGCTGGATGCAGATGGGAATATACTTTTAGGAAATGATACTACCTTTATATCGTCTGGAGAAAGCCTTTATGTTACAATAAGTAATGCAAGTTCTTACGATTCTATAATTTGGGATAATAATGTAAGAAGCACAGAGTATTATGTTGTTAATGCCGGAGAATATAGTGTTGAAGCTTATGATGGACCTTGTCCCTCAAGTAGTTCGGCCTACATGGCATATAGTGGTGGTGGTTCTACAACTAATAAAATAATGAGTTTGTTTACACCAAATGGGGATGGTTATAACGATAATTGGGTTGTAAACGATCCGGATATTACTGCTCCCTTTAAAGTAAGCGTTTACAACAGATATGGCAATTTAGTTTATGAATCTGCTGATTACCAGAATGATTGGCGTGGAACATTTAATAATACCAGTTTGCCCCAGGCTACATATTATTATGTAATTGAAGATGCTCTGGGAGTAATTTTTAAAGGACCTGTAACAATTTTAAGATAGTGAAAGGATTGTTGAAATATTGTTTAATATTTATGATGTTGGTAAATATACCGGCATTGGCTCAACAATTCCCTTTAAGTTCTCAATATGTAATAAATCCCTACAGCCTTACACCAACATTAGCAGGTTCAACAGCTTACCCAGAAGTATTTTTGGGATATAGGAAAGATATGGCAGGTATAAGCGGTGCTCCAAGAACCATTGGTGTAAATGGAGCCGGAAATATTATGGGAGATAATATGTGGATAGGAGGTGAAATATATTCGGATAAAACCGATATACTTTCGCTTTTTAAAGCTCAACTAAGTTATACTTACAAACTGCAGGTGCAAAATGAACAATTTTTGTCCTTCGGAATATGGGGAGCATTTTTTCAAAATACTGTAAATGTTGATAAAGCAATTGGTATCGATCCAGCAGATCCTTTAATCAATGGTGCATCAAAACTTAATACATCGGCTTTTAATGCCGGTTTTGGATTAAATTATAACTGGAGAGATTTTAATTTTGGAGTCTCTTTTCCAACACTTTTTTCCAATAAGGAAGAATATGCTTTAAATCCCGGTTTTTATTTGCGTATGCAAAGGCAGATACTGGTATATGGTTCTAATCTTTTTCAATTGCATAGCGACTGGAAACTTCAAACATATATTGTTTATCGTAAAATGAATTACGAACCTGCAAGTTTTGATATATCTCTCATGGCCATTTATTTGGATAGATTTTGGTTCGGCACCCTTTATAGAAATAGTGGAGCATTATCAGTAAATTTGGGAGGACTAATTTATAAGGGTTTTACATTTAATTATTCCTATGATATTGGAGTAGGGGGGATTAACAGTAAATCAGGAGGAGCCCATGAAATAAGTTTGGGTTATCGATTTAATTTTAGCGGGACAAACTATTTTGAAAAGAAATCTTCTGGGAAGAAATATGGTAAATCGAAACGATCACGTAATTTACCATTTCCGCAGGTTAAGGAATATGATTTTAATAGGAGATAGAATGAAAGTTACAAGTAGAAATATAGGGTTATTCATATTGCTATTAATAGTAGTGGCGATTCCCTATTTTGCTGTATCACAAACAAATATGACTGTTATTGTAACTTTTG
>JBFFLX010000263.1:0-3812 GCA_041554435.1 Bacteroidales bacterium | reverse complement strand
ATCCAGAAACCTTATTTCATCAACAATTCCTTCATTATATATCGGTTTAAACCAACTTCCAATATTGATTTTGAAAACTTCATTATCAGTTTCAATTTGTGTTTTCGATTCGTAGGTTGATGTGATGGTGGTTTTAAAGGGATAAAAAATCTGTGGGTGTTCCATCTGAGAGTCTTCAACTAAAACATCTTCGCCGATATTCCAAACGGGTTCAAAGTATTTTGGGTTAACAGTAGAATCCACCGCTAATGTAGTATATACATTTCTTGTAAGAGTTGAATATTGCCCCGATAACATAATCCGGGTTTGGAAATCAACTTTTTTATTAATTAAACTTACGTTAACCTTGCTTTGTGTTTTTCTGTAATTATCTTTTAATCTGCTGGTTGGAGTATTAATTGTTCTGAAATTAGTATTGAAATTCCTTTTTTCCAATTGGTTTGGGAAATCAGTATAATGAATTAGTAATACAGGAATATCTTCGTAATAAAAAGGAACCTCTTCAAAATAATATAGATTTTTATCAGATCTGGGAATTACAAAACATAAGGTTTTATCTTTCATTGCTACACCGAACATTAAGTCGTTATCTTTTACTGTTGAATTATAATAAGGACTAATTTCTCCAACTCTGCTATCCACAGGATAAGCAGTAAAAAAGTCAAGTCCGAACTTCGGAATCATATTTCCATAAATACGTTCTATATTATGGTCTTTTACAGTATTTGCTTTCAGGTCGACTCCTGCTCTTTGCTTGAGGTGTGTTTCATTGTAACTATAGTAATCTATTGCCGGGTCATAGGTAACGGTATCTACCATAAAGCGTTGGAAATATCTCATTAGTGTTATACCTGTGCTGTCGTTTGGGGCCATCGATAAATATCTGTCGGCCACAGTTTTATAAGCAAGGTTGTCTCTGCTTTTGTTACCAATAACATTGTCCCAGTATTCGTCATACAGTTTCGATTGTACATCCCATGATTCGAAGAAATATGTGGGAATAAACTCCATTTTAAAGGAGTTAAAATGTGTGTATTCCAGGTCATACGACTTGGGTACAAATACAAAATATGGTAGACTTTTGTATGGCCTGCTAGCGGGTTCATCCAAACATCCGGGCAGGTTTTGCATATGCCATTTATAACAAAACTTATTATCTTCAATAATAAATTCGGGCGTATCATGATTTACAAAAACCGAATCAACTTCGAGGGATTTGTTGTAACACCATTTTAAATTATAATCTTTTATTGGATATTTACTGTGAAAAAACAATCTGTTTGATAACAGATAAATCCAGTTTAAGTTAAATGGTATGTCATAGGAATAAGATATCTCAATTGTATCACCAAGCTGAATATCTTCAAAATTGTATTTATATTCGTATACATCTCCAAAAAAACCTTCAAGACTTAAAGTTCTTTTCGCTACAACTGCATGATTTACATCTAGTTGCCTTTCGCTGTTAAACAGCTTGGCATCAAAATGTTGAATTTTAATATCATCGTAGGCCCAATCGATATTTCTTACTGAAGAAGCATGATAAATATATAATTCATCGAACTTCTTTGGTAAAACCAAAGGTTGGAACTCGCTTAATCCTTCTGCCGTATTAATAATTATTGTTTGCTGCTTTGTAACCTTAACCATCATCAGGGCAATTTTCTGACCCGCAATGTCGACTTCCATATTTTCTTTTAAGATAATAAGATCTTCATTTTTACATGATTGCTCAAACAAACTGTCAGAAATCTGGGAATAGGAAGCCTGACTGCTTATTAAAAGACATAAGGTTAAAATGAAAAGATGAATTTTTGGGTTCATAACTTGTTGTTATATTATGATGTTAAAAATGTAAATTTAAAAATTATTTTATAAAAATCAATACACTTTGTATTATTCCTTTTCAATAACCTTAAGTTCGATAAGAGCATAAACAATGTCCAGAATTTCAGAGAGTTCACTCTCTGGAATATCCGCTTTTTGCATAATGGAGGCAACACTTTCGAAATATGCCGTTGGAAATGGTAAATGGAACAGAAATTTTCCCTGTGGTTTAGTGAGACTTATTTTGCGTTCTGTTCGCTCTCGTCCTTTTCCTATCCATACTGCTACACTGCTAAAATGCTGATTATTTCGTGCTGTATAGAAATTTACACCTGCATTTTTATGCTCACGAATCCGTATGGTGCTTTGGTCTTCAGGATCTCTCGTTGTGCCTAAGGATTCTAAATCCAACACTAGATTAATGCTTTTTACCAATAAAGTATATCGTTTATATGGTCTTTTCTTTTCATAAACCTCCTCTTTCTCGAGAATTCCAAGTTCTGTCATAGCCTCCAGGAAGTCCTGAGCGGTTTGAATATGCAAGTTAAGCCTTGATGCTGCTTCAGATGCTGAAATACTTCTGTAGTTTACCAATAGTTTGAAAAACTCCTCTGCATAGTCTTTCGCAAGAAATGACCCTAATATTGCTGCTTCTTTAAAAGTCATAAGTAGTGATTTAATGATTAAAAATTATCCGAAAAAATCAGATTTAACAGTTTTAAGTTTGTCCATAATTCTAACATCCTCACCTTTGCGGTAATCATCCAAAAACTCAATAAATAGATTCCCAAGATTATTGCATAGTTGGTCGAATGCAAGATTTTCTTTATAAGACAAATAAGCCTTTCGGGAGATGTGTACACTAACCATTCCACTTGGGTCGAAAGCGATCCATGTATCCTCAATGACGTTAAAACCAGATCGAAAAAGCAAATCCATTGCACCAGCATTATTGATTGGAACAAAATAAATCTTATCCCCATCATGATAGTGAATACTGATGAGATTTTTACGCAAATATGCTGCCATAGCCAATACCTCATCCTTTGAAAAATCAATTTCCCTCACGGGAAAAGGGCGTTCTGTATAGGCATTGTTTGATGGCTCAACACCAACTGCTGCAAGTTCAAGTATATTACTTCCTTTCCATCGTGTTTGGTTAGTAACTATCATGTAGAAAAGCCAAATCCAGGCAATTACCATCCAAATTAAAAACAGTCTGGAAATGGGCGGAAACGCAAGTAAATGGTTGCCAGTATGTTGAGTTTGTATGGTTAAGAGTACAAGCCCAAAGGCCAGTAGGTAGGATGAACTAATTAAATACAGACTACTTCTTGTTTGAAGATAATAGAATCCTAAACTAATTAATGCATAGATTAAGATAACTCCCCCCAGCATTTTTAATCCAATTTCTAAACCTAGAAAGATTGATGACAAAGCAAGTATTACTAGTGAAATGATAGCTGGAATAAAAACTTTAATTGGAGAACCCGATTTCAATTTTTGAATATGTGACATAGTATTTGTTTTTAATAGTTATAAAAATATATACTTCATAAAAAATGAACTATACAAATGTACAACTATTTATAAGCCTTTGTCAAGTGTTTTTAGTATTTTTTTGAAATAAGTATAAAAGAGGGGAAGTTTATTATGTATAATCTGTTGTTATATAGTTATTTAACAAATACAGAGTAATACTTGCATTAATCAAATTCTCTTTTTTCATACTCGCTATCCAAATAATTTAAGAGTTTATTTCCGAAATCAGAATCGATTTTCAATAAATTAAAATTATAGTTTTGATTATTCAAAATGCTGAAAAACATTAACTATACTCACTAATATTAACTTATTAACCGGTAGTATATGACAAACCCATCAGTTCATTAGATTTATTTACTACTGCTGCTGAGGTTGCACAATGCCCTTTGACAGCCGATAGAGTTTTTGATGGAGTTTACCTTATTCCATATTTAAAGGGT
>JBFFLX010000262.1:0-3815 GCA_041554435.1 Bacteroidales bacterium | reverse complement strand
TCCCAAATCGTCCATGTCATCTCTGTCGACAGAGGTTAAAACAACATGTTTAAGTCCCATAAGTTTTACCGAGTTGGCTACTCTTTCAGGCTCTTTCAAATCGGCCGGCAATGGCCTTCCGGTTTTTACATTACAGAACTTACACGAACGGGTACAAATATCGCCTAGTATCATCAATGTTGCAGTGCCCCTGCCCCAGCATTCATGCATATTAGGACAATGTCCGCTGGTGCAAATTGTATGTAATTTATGGCTTTCAACTATTTGCCTAACCGACTTATATTCTTTGCCTGACGGGATATTAATTTTCAACCATTCAGGTTTGCGTAATCTATTTTTGTTTGTAGTAACTGACATAGTTTAGTTTTAAAATTGAGCGGCAAAATTAATTAAATCTTATTGTCCATTTCCTATTATTACAGTTTTTTGATAGCAATAGCAGAAAGGTTTTTCTTACTGCTTTCATTTCAAAGGATTATAAAAGTGATGACAATAATCAAATTAATTTCATGTGGTAAATAAATATTTAAAAAATTAATCGGCTTGTGGAAAAAAATTACTTTTGAAAATCAATAATGAAATTTTGGGGAATCCGATAAAAAAACTGGCCGGCGATACGGCAATTTATGGTCTGGGAACGATGGTTCCGCGTTTGCTGAATTATTTACTTGTACCCTTTTATACTATTTTGGTATTTAACAGAGGTGAATATGGCCAGATAACTGAATTATACGCCTATGTGGCCATATTATTGGTGCTGTTAACCTTTGGTATGGAAACCGCATTTTTTCGCTATGCCAACAAAAGGAAGAGCGCTGAAGAGGTTTATAATACAAGCCTTTCTGCAATATCATTGGTGGTAGTATTTTTTCTGATTATCGTAATAATTTTCCTGGGTGATATATCAAATGCCATAAAATATTCGGGGCACAAGGAATATATTTTATTGATAGCCCTTATTGTGGGAGTAGATGCATTTACGGCTATTCCCTTTGCATGGTTACGATATCGCGATAAAGCGAAAAGGTTTTCTCTAATCAGAATATTAAGTGTAAGTATAAATATTTCATTTAATCTGATTTTTTTAATTCTTCTGCCCAAAGTTTTTCCAGAACATACTGAAAATTCGATTTTGTATGAGGGATCCAACAAGATAATTTTTGTTTTTATAGCCAACATAATCGGCTCATTATCAACAGTAATAATGCTATGGAGAGAGTTGAAAATATTCAGATTTCAAATCAACAAAAAATTACTTCGTAAGTTGCTGGCTTATGGATTACCAGTTTTGGTAATTGGTTTCGCAGGAATGATTAATGAGGTTTCCGATAAAATTCTTCTCAAGTATTATTTACCAAATCCCGAAACCGCTGTTGAACAAATAGGTGTTTATGGAGCAGCCTACAAACTGGCAATTCTGATGATGCTATTTATTCAGATGTTTCGCTATGCCGCAGAACCCTTCTTCTTTGCAGAAGCAAAAAATAAAGATGCCAAGAAAACCTATGGGCGGGTAATGGATTGGTTTGTAATTTTTATCTGGTTTATCTTTCTGGGAGTAATGCTTTATATGGATATTTTTAAATATTTCATTGGAGAGGAATTTTGGCCCGGTTTAAGTGTTGTACCGATTGTTTTGGCAGCAAAAATGTTTTTAGGTGTATTTTTTAATCTTTCGGTATGGTATAAATTAACCAACAAAACTCTTTACGGAGCGCTAATAGCGATTTTTGGAGCCATTATAACCATTGTATTAAATATTATTTTAATTCCAAAAATTGGATACATAGGCTCTGCCTGGGCTAATTTTGCATGCTATTTCAGCATGATGCTGATTTCATTTTTCTGGGGAAGAAAGGTTTATAAAGTTAATTATAATCTGAAAAAAATATTCTCATACAGCCTTCTGGGACTGACAATTTATTTTGGATCAATTTATTTTGGAGGCCACGAGAAACTTATACAACTTTCAATTAATACCTCGCTGTTTTTAGTCTTCCTGCTTGTTGTGGCACTTAGGGAAACCCGGATTTTGTTTAGGCGAACCTAGAATGAAGTTATGAATTATGAGTTTTGAGTTGCGGAAATTGTTGCATGTATCATGTTACAGGTCGCAGGTTCATTTTGGTTTCTAAATTTAAATTTATAGTAATTTCATTTAAATAGGAACGCGGATGACGCTGATTAAGCGGATTTACGCGGATTCGTTTTGGTTATAACTAATACCTTTGAGATAGAGTCTTGGTGGCGGTTTTTAGTCGGGAGTCTTCAATCGGCTGTCTTCAGTCGGGGGCATTCAACCTATCCTGGAAGGTATTTAATGACCCTGCTATCATTTCATTCCGGCAGGCAACAATGACAACAATGACAACGATGACAACAATGACAACGATAACAACTTACCCCTACCTTCATTTCATTTCGGCAGGCAATGAGTGACTAATGCACTAATGACCAATAACTATTCTACCTCATCAAAATCACCTGCCCCGTTTCAATCTTACTTTCTTCGTAATTTGGATATGCAGTATAAATAATTTTATATACATAAGTTCCATAGGGAGAGGGTTTACCCTGATAGGTTCCATCCCAGCCCTGATCGATGTTTTGGGTTTCAAATATTTGTTGTCCCCAGCGGTTGAAAATCATCAGGTGATATTTTTTTACCATATCGTATCTTCTAACGGGAATAAAAATATCGTTAAGCCCATCTCCATTGGGAGAAAAAGCGTTGGGCAGTACAAAAGGCACTCCACCCCAGAGTACTGTGACGGTTTTTTCAGATTCGCAACCGCCCGAGTTTGTTACAGTTACTGTATACATTCCTTCCTGCTGTGGGGTAATTATTTTGCTGCTGTCGCCAGTACTCCATGCATAAGTGTCGCTTTGTTCATCGCCTCCGGCATCCAACTCAAAACCCGGATCTGCAAATATGGTGTCTGTTTCTGCAAATGCTATTACAGGTGAGGGGTTAACTATCAACACCATGGATTTGGTTTCTTCACAGTTTTGCATATTTGTTACTGTCAGTAAATATTGTCCCGACATATCTGTACTGAGATTGCTTAAAAACAAACTTGGGTCATAGGAGTTATAATCAGGGCCCTGCCAATGAAATTGATACTCTTGTGAGGGATCTATAATGGCTTCTAAAATAAGTAATTCTTTTTCACAACGATATAGACTATCTGTTAATAAGAAATCGGGAGTGGAATATATTTCCAATGTCCCTAGATGGTAAGCAGCATTTATCTCTTCAAGGTTTTCATTATAAAAACTACTCTCTCCTGCACTTGCTGCCCAGTCGATATCAGAAGTGCCTTCCTGACTGGGTGTAAATACCAATTCCAATAAAATGGAATTATCTTCTAAACTTTGTGGTGTATTTCCTTCCCAGGCTATGATTATTTCATCGGTAGTGGGTATAATGGATACCTGAAGACTTTGTTCAAAATCAGTATGGGCATTAATATAGCCATCGCAGTTTAATACGCTTTTATCGTAAGAAAGGGTAAGATTGAATTTCTTTACATCATAAAAATTATCAAATTTTAAGGGAACTACAACGGCATCTCCCAAACAGGTATTGCCATCTCCTGCTATGGCATCAATTATTTGCGAAAAGGTTCTGTCTACTGTTACTTCAAAAGTAGTATCACATCCAAAATCGTCTTTTACTATGCATATATAAGTTTGGGCTGTAAGGTTTTGAAACAGACCATTATCAGTTTGAAAACTGCTTCCATTATCAATGGAATAGTAAGCAGAACCAGAACTTACAGTAGCAGAAATATCTATCTGCCCATTGGCAAGAT
>JBFFLX010000261.1:0-3899 GCA_041554435.1 Bacteroidales bacterium | reverse complement strand
GTTTTTAGCTATATCCAAGCCATCTTCTCCTTTAGGAACAGCAATACATTTTAAATTATTTGCATGGCATTCTTTAACAAGAATTTTAGCAAACTCCCTATCATCTTCCACAATAAGTATAAATGGTTCTCCTGCTTTAATTTTGCCTTTATCATCTTCAACATATACTATCTCTTCCTGTTGTGAAAAATTAGTATTGTTTTTCCTATTTTTTTCCGTCTGAGTTTCCTTATTTACTTTCTTGTTTTCAACAACTTTACTTTTTGTGTTGTCATTGTTTTTATTTTCCTCTGAAACTGAGTTTAGTGGCAAATAAACGGTAAATGTGGAACCTTCATTTTCATGACTTGAAAGACCTATTTCTCCTCCCAGAAGTTTAGCAAGTTCTTTGGAAATAGAGAGTCCAAGACCAGTACCACCAAAGTTTTTAGAAATACTGGTGTCGGCTTGTCTGAATGCTTCAAATATTTCCTGTTGCTTGTTTTTAGGGATTCCAACACCTGTATCTACTACTGAAACAGCAAATGCTTCGGAGGGCAACAAACCACTCTGAGGCAGTTCTTTTTCCTTATCAACTTTATGGAACACAACTTTAATACCTCCTGCACTTGTAAATTTTATTCCATTGGAAATGAAGTTTTTAAGAATTTGTTCCAGTTTTTGCTGATCGGTTTTTACCTGAGAAGGCATACCATCCTCAATTTTAACTTCCAAAGAAATTCCCTTTTGATCGGTAAGATGTTTAAAATATTGCAAAACTGTTTCTCCCACGCTATTCAGATCAACATCTTCTATGTTCACAGTCATTTTTCCTGACTCTATTTTTGAGAGATCGAGAATATCATTAATCATAGTAAGCAAATCGCTGCCACTTCTATAAATAATCTCAGCTGCCTCGGTTTGATCTGCTGTAAGATTGTTAGTTGAATTATCTGCTAAATCACGCGAAAGTATAAGTAAACTATTTAATGGTGTACGCAGTTCATGCGACATATTTGCAAGGAAATCAGACTTATATTTACTTGCTACACCCAACTCATTTGCTTTACGTTCAAGATCTTTTCTTGCATTTTCCAACTCCAGATTCTTTTCACTTATAAAGGCTTTCTGGGTTTCGAGATATTTTGTTTTTTCTTCCAGTTCCTCATTGGTAACTCTTAGTTCTTCCTGCTGTTGCTGAAGTTCTTCCTCCGATACCCTGAGTTCCTCAGTTTGCGACTTCAAGATTTTGTTAGATTCAACCAATTCCTCCTGCTGTACTTTCAGTTCTTCGGCCTGTTCCTGAGTTTTACCAAGCAATTCCTGCATCTTATTACGTAAACTTATGGATCTGAATGCGATGGCAATATTCTCAGTAACACTATTAAGAAACTCAATAGTAGATTCGTCAAAATCATGTGTGGAACCGAGTTCAATAATTCCGGCCAATTTCTCTTCATAAACCAAAGGAACTACTATTATGTTACTTGGTTTTGTTTGTCCGAGCCCCGATTTAATGGTTATATAATCATCAGGCAATTTATCGAAAAGAAGAATTTTCTTCTCCAGCGCTGCCTGTCCAACAAGACCTTCACCAATTTTAAATTTATTGGAGTTTGCTTTTCTAACAGTGTGAGCATAGGAAGAAACCAGATATAAATAATCATTATCGTAAATATAAACAGCTCCAATTTGTACTTTAAGGATATCAGCGAATACCGATAAAATTTCATTCCCTAATTCTGATTGCGTTTTTTCACCCTGCAATACTTCACTTATTTTCACAATTGAATTTTGCAACCACTGATTGTGTTCAGTAATATCATTAAACTCAATTAAGCGATTACGCATGTTTAATAAAGAATTACCTAATATATCTTTTTCACCTAATGGTTTAAAGTGTGCATCAAGTTTACCTTCTCCTATTTGGTTTGCAAAAGTGGCACTAGCTTTTAACGACCTAATCAATGTGTTTAACGACTTGGCCATGGTAGCGATTTCATCTTTCGATCTGATTTTTAAGTCTCTTGTATCTTCAAAATTTCCTTCAGAAAGGAGGTTCAGGACTTTTGTAGTTCCATATAATGGCTTAATAATTGTTCTTGCCAACAGCCATGTAATAATTGCTATTATCAGTAAACCAATAATTGCTATTATTATGGAAATCATAGTTTCAGATCTGATTTCGTGCAATACTTTATCTACCGGCACTACCATTGCCAAATACCAGTATTTACCTGATTTTCCTAGTGTTAAGGGTGAAAATGAAATATAATTCTCTTCACCGTTTATGGTTGTTATATAATTAAAGTCTTTACCGCTTATTAGTTTTTTATTCAAATCAAAACTTAAGTTGTATGTAAATTCCTGATTTTCAATATTTAACTCCTTATCAAACTTACTTATATCAGAATGTCCAACCATATTTCCCTCCGAAGAGACTAATACTGAATAACTTCCCTCGAAAGGTATAGCATGAGAAAGTATTTCCTGAAACCTTTCAATACTAATATCAACTCCTACCAAACCTATAAAGTCACCTTTATCGTACATAGGAACACAAACACTCGATTCAAGGATTTCCTCTTCTTTATTTCCAGTATAAGAATAATAGTAAGGATCAGTAAGTACTTCTGAAGGATTTGATTTAATTTCATAATACAGTCCAGAAGGATTTCCTATTGTATCCTCAATATCATCGGAAAAACCAATATTATCTCCTTCTTTAAAATAAGCAATGGATTGACGGCCATGTTGTTTTTTATAATTTTTATCAATAGCCGACAATTCCCACGAAACCCAAACTGAAATAAATTGTTTATTGTTTTTAAGGACAGTTTCAAGTGTATTATTATAAATTTCATTTCTTTCCTCATCGGTGTATTTTTTATAATCTGAAAAGGAAAGTTTAATTGTTCTGCATATGGAGAAATCGCTTTCTAATTGAGTTTTAATTAAATTAACATGTTCATGTGCACTGGTATTAACATACTTAAATGCTCTTTCAGTCGCAATTTTCTCATTATTAGTTATGATGTAAGAAAATACCACAATAAAGACTATTGTTACTGTAGATAAAACTGAAAACAGTATTTTATCTCTAAGTTTTGATTTATGAAGATTTAGTTTTGGTAATTTCATTTAATAAAAGGATATAATTTATAACAAACTTTCTATTGTATCAAATAGTTGTTGGATTTTCACCGGCTTAGCCATAAATCCATCGCAACCTGCTTCAAATGATTTTATTCTCTCGTCATTCAGAACATAAGCTGTTTGAACTATGACAGGTATTTTTGGATTAATCGACTTTATTTGCCTGGTGGCTTCTATCCCGTTCAATATAGGCATGTTAATATCCATTAAAATTAAATCGAAATGTTTACCTTGTCTTACAAGCTCCACAGCCTGTAAACCATTTTCTGCACATACTAGGTTAACCTTTGATTTTTTTAGTGCAGCCTTGTAATACATTATACTAGTATCAGTATCCTCTACGATCAATATGGTTTTTTCTGACCAATTGTAATTATTATTATCTGGTTTCATTGATATAATTTAATGTTGATTTCAGCATGGTAAATATAGAAAAAATATCATACCTATTAATAATGAAAATTATAAATGAAAAACAGAAAACAAAAGCGGTTCGTTCCTAAAACAAACCGCTCTATTTTAATGAAGACTATTTACTTTTTTTCAAAACCAGCTCATTATTATTTTCATCTACAACAATTTTATCATTCTCCTGAAACTCATCTATTAATAATTGCTTTGATAATTGGTTAAGAACCAGTTTTTGTATGTACCTTTTTACCGGTCGAGCTCCTAACTGTGGGTCGTAGGCTTCTCTGGCAATTAAATCGATAGCTTTTTCTGTAAACTCCAATGACATACCATTTTTAGAAACTCTTTTGATT
>JBFFLX010000260.1:0-3902 GCA_041554435.1 Bacteroidales bacterium | reverse complement strand
TTCTTCCATTCGTATTGATTTACATTTTTAACAACGTACTGTTTAATCTGTTACTGTTTTATTCTCAATAAAGTGCATGTCGATTTCTCCAACGTTTTTTGCCGATATTTTTCCACGATAATGGCATTTGAATTTATCTTTCACCAGGTCGTAGGTAGCCGACGAAATGTTAACCTTACCTACTTCGCCGTTCGATTCCATGCGGCTGGCTACATTTACTGTACTTCCCCAAATGTCGTAGGCATATTTTTTTCGACCTACCACGCCGGCCATTATGGGACCGGTATGTATTCCAACCCGAAGTCCCCATTTATCACTCCCTGTGTTTTCTTGAGATTTATTTTTCTGTTGCATATATTCCTGCATTTCAAGAGCCGCTTTTATGGTATCTACAGGGTGCGTATCGTTTTTGGAAGGTAATCCACCTGCACACATATACGCATCGCCAATGGTTTTTATTTTTTCGAGATTGTGTTTTTCGGTAATGTTATCGAAAGCAATAAAATAGTCGTTTAACTCGGCAACCAATTCGGCAGGAGTAAGTTTTGCTGAAATCTTTGTAAAGTCTTTAAAATCGGTAAACAACACCGAAACACTTTGGTAATCGCGTGGAGTAGCAGAGCCTTTACGGCGAAGCTCTTTGGCAATTTTTTTCGGCAGAATGTTTAACAACAAGGTTTCAATCTCAGCTTTTTGTTTGTCGAGCACTTTGTTGATCTTTACTTTTGCCAGGTAGTTGCGGAAAATAATAAAAGCGATAATGAAAACAAGCACCAATCCGGCTAAAAAAGCATTTTTTATTGCTCTCTGTTTTTCCATTGCCAATGCCTGTATCTCTTTGTCTTTGGTTAACAGATCTATTTCACCCTGTTTTTTGTCGATGTCGTAGTTGAGCTGAATAAGACCAATTCTCTTTTCGTTCGAAATATTAAAGAGAGTGTCTTTTATATCTGTCAAAAGGGATTGGTATTTATATGCATTTTTATAATTCAATTGGTGCGCAAAGGTTTGAGCTAATCCCTTATATGAGTCTCTTAATTCATAATTCAGGCCAATTTCAGTAGCAATTGATTTGGCCTCCTCGTAAGAAGTCAATGCCATTTTGTAATCTTCTTTTAGTAAATAAGTGTCAGCCAATCCAAGAAGTGATTGTGCCATTTCAAGTTTGGCATCAAGTTTTTTAGCCATTTCATAAGCTTCTATCTGGAATTTAATGGCCGTTTCAAATTCACCTTTTTTTGCATAAACTTTTCCTATATTAATTATGGTGTAGGGAACGTTCCCGGACGAAGAATTTTTATACGCATTTAACGATTTTTCAAAATAGGAAAGAGCAATTGTATAATCTTCATTTTCATAATAAATTTCTCCAAGATTAACGGCAGCAGTTCCAATAGCATCCAGGTCGTTTATTTTTTCACTTAGCGGTAATGCTTTTAAATAATATTCAAGTGCTTTGTTGTGAGTATTTGGCTTTTTTAAATAAACAAGTCCAATATTAATCATTGCAGTAACAATCCGAAGTGTATCTCCAATTTCTTCTGAAACTTTAAGAGAATTTAAATACAGTTCGAGTGCCCTGGAATCATCTCCTTCATTATTATTAATTGCACCCAGGTTATTAAGCATGTTAGATTCACCTTGCTTGTCGCCCATTAATTCAAAAATATTTAATGACTGTTGCCAGAAATTAATGGTCTGTATGTAATCACCTTGAAAATAATAACCCATTCCAATATATTTCAGAGCATAAGCCACTCCTTTCTGATAATTTAGTTTTTCAGCAAGTTCCATTGCCTTGATTGCAAATTCTATTGATTGATTAGGATCTGATCTGCAAATAATCTGACTCAAATCAATTATTGAATTTACTTTATTGGTATCATCAACTGCTATTTCAATGAGAGCCTTTAAACTGTCTGTTTTTATATTTTGTGCACTGCTGAATACCCAAATAAAAATTGAAAAAAAGAAAAAAAACGTCTTGAGTTTACTCATAAAATTCAATTGTTAGGTTCCCCTTTAAAAGTACAATTCTTTTTTTTAATTTCTAATTTATTTAAATCAATTTGCGATGATTGAGTCAATTAAGAACAAGTAAAAGAGGGATTATTAAATATCCCTCTTTTACTCTTTTCCATATTTATTTATTGCTTTATTATTCGGAAGATTTTAATCGCTTCTGCATTGTTTACTTTAACCAGGTAAACTCCCGAAACCACATTAGAAAAGTTTAATTCCAGACCACTGGATGGGATCCATGTTTTTTCCAGTTCATGGGTTCTTCCCATAACATTGTAAACCATAACTTCATTCTTTCCTGGTTCATACCTAAAATCGATAATCACCCTTCCGCTGGTCGGATTCGGATATACTTTTAACTCGCCGGATTGCAAACCAGATTCAAGAAGAGCTTCAGCAATCTGTCCCGATTTTGTGCACTTTGGAGAACTTAAATTAGCTCCGGTCGTGGTTGACGAGGTATGATCCGATTCGTAACTGTTTATGGTCCATGTTAAAGTTGGTCCGGAATAAGTAACATTGAACTGACCGGAACCGGCAGGGAATATCTCTGGAAGTTGATCGGAATTTGCTACATCTTCCGGTGCAAAATAATTATTCTCGCCATGAGGTACATAAACCGGAACCGTATTGTCGTTGTTCCAGGAAAAAATTGCTATTGAAGTATTCTCGTCAATTTCGGAAACACACATTAAAGCAGACCTGATTTTCTTTGTTCCCGGGCCCCATGGATTAATGTAGAAGGTAGCTGGAACAAAAGTCGGGTTCTCATAATTACTGCCAGAAAACGAAACCAACGAAATTGGATAAGGTCCGGGATCACTGCCAGGCGCACGCATCAGTGTTACTGATATTTTATTCTCATCTCCTGATAGCAATCCAATTGTCCGGTAAGTAAGTGTAGGTTCAACCGGATCCCCTTGTCTTTTCCATGCATTGTTTGCTAGAATGGTGAGCGGAGCTTTTTCAACAATTAATGTTACGGCAGCCGTTGCAGAGTTGTAATTTACTGTCTTTGCAGCAGTTACGGTTAATGTGTGCGTTCCAGCATCTAACATTTCTCCCAACCCAGGAGAATAAGCTAAACCTCCAGGGGCTGAACCATTAGTAACTCCTTCAACTGTTGCATATAGCTGATCTTCGCATAGTGGGATTCCGTAAACCATGCTTGCGGGAGCAGTCCAATTAATAGCCTGGTTTGCTTTTTCAACTATTAACTCAACGGTAGCTTCTGCTGATATGTAATTTTTTGTTTCCGCAGCGGTAACGGTTAACGTTTGAGTTCCTGCATCTAAAATTTGTCCTAAGGCCTGCGAATAAATTAAGGTGCCTGGTTCTGAACTACCAACAACTCCTGTTACTGTTGCATTTAGCTGACTGTCGCTAAGCGGAGTTCCATAAACGATGCTGGCAGGAACAGACCATGTAATAGTCTGGATTGCTTTTTCAACTGTTAATTCAACTGAAATAGAAACTTCATTATAATTATCAGTTTCTGCAGCTGTAGCTGTTAACGTTTGAGTTCCTGCATCTAAAATTTGTCCTAAGGCCTGCGAATAAATTAAAGTGCCTGGTTCCGAACCACCAACAACTCCTGTTACTGTTGCATTTAGCTGACTGTCGCTAAGCGGAGTTCCATAAACGATGCTGGCAGGAACAGACCATGTAATAGTCTGGGTTGCTTTTTCAACTGTTAATTCAACTGAAATAGAAACTTCATTATAATTATCAGTTTCTGCAGCTGTAGCGGTTAACGTTTGAGTTCCTGCATCTAAAATTTGTCCTAAGGCCTGCGAATAAATTAAGGTGCCTGGTTCTGAACCACCAACAACTCCTGTTACTGTTGCATTTAGCTGACTGTCGCTAAGCGGAGTTCCATA
>JBFFLX010000259.1:0-3939 GCA_041554435.1 Bacteroidales bacterium | reverse complement strand
GATCAGAGGATCAGAGGATCAATGGATTAGAAGATCAATGGATCAAAGGTTCAAAGGTTCAAAGGTTCAGAGGTTCAAAGGTTCAGAAGATCAATAATTTAAAAACCAAATGCAATTAAAAACAACAAAACGGAACTCGTAACTCGTAACACGCAACTCGTAACACGAAACTCAAAACTCAAAACTCAAAACTCATAACTGATAACTCACAACTCATTTCACAAACCCCATCATCGCTTCATAAAGCGCATGCGTTGGCAATCCCATAACATTAAAATATGAGCCTTCAATTCTCTCTATGGCAACATGTCCAATCCATTCCTGAATGCCGTATGCTCCGGCCTTATCGAAGGGAAGGAAAGTAGTTACGTAATAATTTATTTCACTATTTGTCAACTCCTTAAAATACACCTTAGTGGTAGATGCAAAACTTAACATTTTGTTTGATGATCGAAGACAAATTCCTGTAATTACATCGTGACTTTTACCTGACAGACTTTGAAGAGTTTCAACGGCATTGGCTTTACTTATTGGCTTACCTAGTATTTTATCATCAATGGCAACAACGGTATCGGCGGTAATTAATATTTTGTTTGGTTTTAATTCCTCGGAAGTAAAAGCATCGGCCTTTGCTCTTGCCAAATGTAATGCAACCTGTTCAGGATTATAATTTGGGGGGAAGACTTCCTTAATCTTCCTGCCCACAACTTCAAAATCCAGTCCCATGTCTTTAAGCAGAAGTTTTCTTCTTGGCGAATTGGAAGCAAGTATCAGTTGATAATCTTTCAGTAAATCGTTAAGCATTGGCTGTTGAATATATAAATAAATTTATAATTAATAAGGGAATTTACAGTCGGTAAAACCAAAAGAAAACCATTGAAACTATGCCCAGCAGCATTATTATTTTTATCAAAAGACTAACCTTCGAGAAATCCTCATTATTCTCGGCCTTCATTGTTCTAATAAAAATCAAAACAAAAAATAAATCAATCAGAAAGAAGAACCAAAAATGAATATTAAACTGTAAAATGAAGAAATAATACTGCGCCAATAGCAATCCCACAAATCCCATTATACCAACTATATAGAAGAGTATTTTGGCTTTATTAATCCCATTAACTACTGCAAAAGTGCGGCAACCAAATCTGTCATCACCTTTAAAATCTTCCATGTCTTTTGCAATTTCCCGCATAAGGCTGACAATAAAAGCGAATCCCATATAAACGAGAACTATACGGTTAACTATTTGAAAATTAGACTGAACAGACGTAAAAACCTCCGTTTCAGGTATTAGTGCAAAAAACTGGTAAAGCCATACCAAACCAAATGAAATTGCACTTAAAAATGCAACAACAATATTTCCAACCAATGGTTGACATTTATATTTTTTTGAGTAAAACCACAGTAAACCAACTGTGAATAAAAATATTAAACTGTAATTTATTTGATCCACAAAATAAGAAACCAAAGAACCTGCAAACACACCTAAAATTGTAAAAGCATAATATATGCTCCATGATTTTGCCACAGAAATTCCCCTTCCAACAACATTCCTTCCGGGTTTGTTTACTGAATCGGGATTGATATCGCTGATATCGTTTAATATATTTCCGCCAATAGCAATAAATAAGGTAGCAAGTACCAGCAAGATAAATTCAATTACAGACAACCCACCGCTAAATGCAGTCATGCCGAGCAAAGGATTTATCACAAACGTCAGCATAAAGTACATGCTTAACAAAATTATCAGTGCATTTGGCCAGCGAATGAGTTTTAAATAGTTTTTCATTTTTATCTTTTTGTTACCAATGAAAAGCTTCATCGGTCATCCATTTTCCCTGTACTTTTAATACCTGTTCTATTATATCTCTAACGCAGCCATGGCCTCCATTTTTATCGGAAATATATACAGAAATATTTTTAATTTCCTCAACAGCATCGGCCGGACAAACCGGAACTCCAACTTTTTTCATAACTCTGAAATCGGGGATATCGTCGCCCATATAGACTATTTGCTCAGGCTTTAAATTATTGTCTTCCACAAACTTATCGAAGACTTCCAACTTATTGCTAACTCCAAGAAACACATCTTTTATCTTCAGGGCGTCAAATCTGTTTTCCACCGATCGGGAAATACCACCTGAAATAATTACAACTCTGTACCCCAGTTTCACAGCCAGTTGCAAAACATAACCATCTTTTACATTTGAGGTTCTCAACGGCTGATCTTCATGCTGAAGCATAAGTTTGCCATCGGTCATAACACCATCATAATCGAAAATAAAGGTGTCAACTTTAGTTAAAAGTGCTTTATAATTACTCATGAAATTTTTTTCTTATTTGATCTGACAATAATTTATAAACATACTGGTATTCTGGAAATTCTGACAACATTTTCATATGTTCTTCCAAAGTGCTTATGTCGTTTCTTCTGGCAGGTCCTGTTTGTGCATTTTGCGGATGAATTTCCTCCACTTTTGCTGCAGTCTCCTGAATTAACGGCTTTAAGAAGTCGAAACTCACACCTCCTGCTTCAAGTATATCGTAGGAAAGATGATATAAATGATTTGAAAAATTACTCACCATAACAGCGGTAAGATGAAGCAATTTCCTTTTTTTCGAATCTACAAAATTTACCTTTGACGATAATTTTTGTGCTAGCTCAAACATCCTGTCCAAATCCTCTTCATTATTTGCCTCCAGGCAGAAGGGAACTTTTTTCATATCTAATTCCCTTTCTTTGCTAAAGGTTTGCAAAGGATAAAAAACTCCGTAGCGCGATTTTGATTTTAAGGCATCCATGGAAGTGATACCGGAAGTATGAACAATCAAAGTGTTATTATCCTTTACAGAATTACAAATCTCCTCAACTTTGGAATCGGGAACGGCGAGTATCAGTATGTCAACTCCTTCGCCTACTTTAGATAAACCCATAACATCCTCACAGTCAAACCTATGGGCAAACTCAGCCGAATTTTGTTTATTTGGTGAGTAAACAGTTTTTATGCTGATGCCGGCTTTTTGCATGGCAATAGCCAGATGCGTTGCCACATTTCCAGAGCCAACAAAACTTACTGATTTTATGGAGTTTATCTCTGACAATTAGTAGTTGTTTTTAATTTCTTTTTTTATGGCCGACATGGCTTTTTCTATGGGATCTTTTCCCCCTTCAAAACCAATGGTTAGTATTTCATTTGCAAGTTTAAAACCTTCTTCATCCGATTTTAATTTTGAAGCAGAAGAATTTACCAATTGTACAACTTTTTCTTTAGCGGCTTTTATCTGTTCCCATGATGCTTCATCAACATAGAGTTGCTGCGACATATTATGCTCGTATTCTTCGCGCAATGATTTTAAGATCAAAGCTTGTAATTGAGAAACATTAAGTCCTGCTTTCATCTCACGGGTTAAAAGGTTTGGCGGATTTATCCTTTCCAAAAACAAAACCATACGCTCGTAAGCCTGTAAGCGTAGTGGAATTAGCACTTTTTCCCTGTCCTTTTTACGTTCACTTTCAAGTTTCAGTCTTGTTAAATCCTGGTTTGCTTTAAGGAAATCGAATTGCTTTTGATTCTGCTCTGAAAAATATCTGAGCATTAAATAAACAGCAATTAATACTACCAATGTTGGCAATACAATTGCAATGGCTATCATTAAAAAATTTGCTGGCATATTATTTATTTTCCTGCAAAAGTAAAAAACAAGAGGATACGATGGGAAAATAGTTTTGGAAGTTCATAGAGTTCATAGAGTTCATTGAGTTCATAAAGTTACAAGTGCGCTAAAGTTATAAGTGCCTAAAGTTCATAGAGTGCCTGGAGTTCATTGAGTTCATCGAGTTCATTGAGTTCATAGAGTTACAAGTGGGCTAAAGTTACAAGTGCGCTAAAGTTATAAGTGCCTAAAGTTCATAGAGTGCCTGGAGTTCATTGAGTTCAT
>JBFFLX010000258.1:0-3945 GCA_041554435.1 Bacteroidales bacterium | reverse complement strand
CTCAAAATCGCAACTTTCAAGAGCAAGAATGGCAATACAAAAACGACTGGCAGAAATAAATAGAAAAGAGAATATTGGAGAATAAAGAAAAAAATATTAACGAGATTTTAAGGAATAAGTTTCATGATTATGAAGTTACTCCTCCTCCTGTTGTGTGGGAAAAAATTGAAAAGGAATTAACTGCCTCTTCAATATTCACCACAAGAAATATTATTTTCGCTGCTATTGCATTAATATTAATAGCCATACCAATTTCTTATTTTAGCCTTACCAATTCTGAAAATGTTACTCAAAACGAATTACAAACTGTTCAGAAAACGGATGTTAATAGTACTACCGATATAAACAAGGAATTAATTGATGAACCTACTAACACAGATATATTAAACGATAATAGATCCGGTTCTGAACAAGATATAGTAATAGAGCAAAATATTTCCGAAACCGGAGAAAGCAAAACTGAAGTGATTATTACTGCTTCAGACAGTAATCCTGCCAACTCAAATTCGGATAATGTAATAACAGAAGCTATTATTATAGATAAAAAACCAAATACTACTAATGAACAAGAGGACAAAACTCTAAATATTATTAAACTTGAAGAGGGTTTTACTATTGAAAAAGAAAAGCCGGACTTGATTAGTGCTTTAGCCGCCATTTCGTTATCGACAGATAATATAGATATTAGTGATTTGCCTTTGGAAAATAAAGATAAAATAGTTGATAAACTTACTGATATACAAAAGAAGACTACATTTTGGGAATATTCAATATTAGTCAGTCCGGAATTTAGTTTAAACAATATGGATTCGGTAAGTATAATGAGCAGCTATTCTCTCGGAATAGAACCCATGAAATATTTAAATGATCATTGGTTCATTCGCTCAGGTATAAACATTAGTTTTAATGGTGACAAGGGTTTTGCAAAGGTAGATTATATGAGTAATGATATGATGGGAACTTACGATGATGTTGTAAATGTTACTTTCGACAGCATTGGAGGAGAAATGATTACTGTTTACCACACCAAAACGGTAGAAGTTTGGGACTCCATAAGGCATCTTGTTGTTTCTGAAATTACTAATAGATATCTATACGCAAATATTCCCGCACTTCTTGGGTACAAAAATATTATTGGAAACCTAAACTGGTATGTTTATGCCGGACCGGCAGTGGGATTGCAAATAGCAAAATGGATTGATAAACCAATGTCGAATACAGAAAATATTAATATTATCGAACTGGATAATAAACTTCCGTTACGTTCCAATATCAACTACCAGTTATGGTTAGGTGGAGGATTGGAATATAATTTGGACCAAAGGTATTCGCTAATTCTAGAACCAACTTATAAGCACTATTTTAAGTCGCTATATAATAATGCCGATTATAAGATTAATACTTCAGGCTTTGCTTTAAGATTTGGAGTTAACATTAAATTTATCAAATAGAATATGATTAAGTACAACTACATAAAAACTACGGCTTTCAAAAAACTATTGTTATTAGTTTCTTTAATTGTTATGTTTTCTCCTTCTCTATTGGCAGACAGAGAATCACATACAATAATTATTTCAGGACAGATAATCAATAAAGAATATGGTAATCCCGTGGAAGGACATTCGGTTACCATCGTAAAAGTTGAAAGTAATATTTCCGATAGAGATATTGTAGAACTATTTACAGATGAAGAAGGCTTCTATAGCGACACTATTACTACTAACCTTGAAAAAGGATCTTATAAAATTTCAACACTGGATTATAAAGGCAATGTACTTGATACTCTTGTTCATTTTCGATTTTTAAATTATGCCAGTTTCAATGTAAACATTGCTAACTTTAGCATTTATATGCCTTATCATACCGAAAAGTTGCAGGCGAAATTCCGTTACTTTCAAAAAAACTTCGATAATAGGTTTAAATTCACTTTCAGAGATTTAACTGTTGCCGACAGCATTATAAGATGGCAGTGGGATTTTGGTGATGGGGATACCTCAAATTTACAAAATCCAGTTCATATTTTTAAGGACCCGGGAGTATTTAAAGTTAGATTTACTTTAACAATAAAAGTGAATTCCAAAATAGAGAGTAACTCCATAAGTTCTTTAATATATATTTCTGATAAATCATTTTTTCATATGGGAGGACAGGCATTTTCAGGCTACTTCCCAATTGACGCAGGCTTAGCATATCTTTATATCATCGACGAAAAATCAAATTATATCCCCGTTGATACAGTGAAGTTCGACACTCTTGGGTATTATATCTTTTATCAAATTCCGGAGGGAAATTATTGTGTTAAAGTACAACCGGATGATTTATCACAAAGTTATGGTTATTATCTTCCTACCTATTATGGAGATGTGATATTTTGGGAAGATGCACAAATTATAGAGTTTAATAATACAAGTTGGGACAACGACATTTATCTTTTGCCCAATGAAGGTTTAAAAACCGGCGAAGGGCTTCTGGAAGGATATGTTAGCTATTCCGATGAGGCAAAAGAATCTTTTAATAATACACCCATCAAAAATGTGGATTTGTATTTAATGGATAATGATTACAATGTTTATTTGAGCAAATATTCTGATGAATCAGGTTTCTTCGATTTTAGTAATATTCCAGTGGGTGATTATTGGATATATCCTGAATTAACAGGAATAAAAACAGAAAAAACACTTTTCACTCTCACTGAAAACAATCCTTCAATAAATGATATTCAAATAATAATTGGGCCACAATCTCCTGATTTTATTATTGAAAATAATACTCAGCAGTCTATTATAACTAACTTATTTCCAAATCCAGCAAGCAATATTGTTTATTTAAGCATTAAAGATGATAGCAAGTTAAGTTTGAAAGTTGAATTATTGGATTTAAACGGAAAAGTGATATTACAGGATAATACGGCAAATAGCAATACTAATTATAGCATAAACACCAGCCAATTAAATTCGGGGCTTTATATTATTAAAGTATATGATGGAAAATATTTCGATAGTAAAATGCTGGTAATTAAATAAAAGATAATACTCAAAAGAAAAGCCGTCTTGCCTCAGGCAAGACGGCTTTTCTTATTTATCAAAATTTCTTATTCTCCTCTGATAGCAACAATACCCGGAAGGTTTTTACCTTCAATATATTCAAGCATTGCACCACCACCGGTGGAAACATAACTTACCTTATCCTTTAAATTATATTTATTGATTGCTGCAACGGAATCACCGCCACCGATAAGAGTAAACGTTCCTTTTGCTGTTGCATCTGCTAAAGCATGAGCAATTTCTGAAGTTCCCTTTTCAAAACTACTCATCTCAAAAACTCCCATTGGTCCGTTCCAAAGTATGGTTGATGAGTTTGCAATAATATCTTTATATTCTTCAATAGTTTTTTCTCCTATGTCCAGCCCCATCCAGCCATCAGGGATTTCGTTAGATTGACATGACCTTGTATTTGCTTCATTATCAAACCTATCTGCTATAATAGCATCCTTAGGAAAATAGAAATTAACATTCAGTTCTTTAGCTTTTATCATTGCTGCTTTTGCAGTTTCTATCAAATCATCCTCAACAAGAGAATTTCCAACGCTACCACCCAGGGCTTTAATAAATGTAAACATCATTCCACCGCCGATAATGAGATTGTCAACCTTATCCAGTAAATGATTAATAATTTCAATTTTCCCCGAAACTTTTGCTCCTCCAAGTATAGCTGTTTTTGGTTTTTTACCTTCTTTTACAACTTTATCAATATTTGTTATCTCATTGGCCATTATGTAACCAAAGAGTTTTTCTTCCGGAAAAAAGTCGGCGATAATAGCAGTAGACGCATGAGCACGATGTGCAGTTCCAAAAGCATCATTTACATAAACATCAGCCAAAGAAGCAAGTTTAGCAGCAAACTCTTTGTCGCCTGCTGTTTCTTCCTTATAAAATCTAAGGTTTT
>JBFFLX010000257.1:0-3991 GCA_041554435.1 Bacteroidales bacterium | reverse complement strand
TGCCGAGCCAGGGATTATGCTTCCTACTCTTACTCCTTCGCCTTTAAAGGCAAAATCGGGAACGGAACCTGTGCTGGCTTTTCTGGCTGTTTTTGGTTCTGCCTTGGCAGTTTTTGCCGGAGCAGCTGAGCCTGTAAATGGCATGGGATCTTTTCGCTCAGCGAGATAAAGAATAACTTCTTTGGTAACGGTTGCTACTTTTACTAAACCTTTGCTGTCGATGGTTTCGGGAGTGTCGGAAGGACGGTGATAATGGGAAGTTGCTCCCGTAAACAGTTGAACTGCGGGAATACCCTGCTCAATAAATGCAACCTGGTCGCTGGCATCCAAATCGTTTTCCACAACCTGCGAAAGTACTCCTGTGGTATAGTCGGTACCCATGAAAATGAATTTCCATTCGCGAGCGGTATTGGCATTTAAAACCATAAGTTTCTTGTCGAACAAACTGCCGTCGGTATCCAGATTTACATTGGCAAAAACACCGCCTTTAAAATAATCCTTCACATGTTTTACAAAATAGCGTGAGCCTATTAAACCGGCTTCTTCTGCCGTACAGGCAAGGAAAACTATGGTTCTGGCAGGTTTAGCAGTCTTGCCCAGTGAACGGGCCAGTTCAGTCATTATGGCAACACCACTGGCATTATCGTCGGCACCGTAATGGATTTTACCCTTATCGCCGGAATGGTGGTCGGGCCAGCCTAATCCCAAATGATCGTAATGAGCCGAGATAACAACAACTTCATCTTTTAATTTTTCATCATTTCCGGGGATAATTCCAACAACATTCTTCAGAATAATTTTTCCCATACCATCAAACTCATGACTTAACTCCTGGAAATAACTATCACCCATAGTCTGTAAGCCGGCCTTTTTAAATTCTTTGGCAATATAATCGGCAGCCATATCAATTTCAGGAGTTCCTATTCCCCTGCCCTTCAATTCTTCGGAAGCGAGATAATTTATATCATGCATCATTCGCTTTTCAGAGAAAACCGGCTTTAGTTCGGCAAGAGCTTTGCGAGACTCGTACATTGCTGCATCGGTTTTTACATCCTTGAGAACCTTCACCAAAGGTGAGTTTACCACATCCCATTGTCCTTTGGCAATATTGGTAGGCTCTTCACCGGTAAATGCCAGATAAGAATATTTTCCGTAATGCGGTAGTTTACGTATCAAACCGCCTATGGAAGCTTCATTTGTAAGGCTCATAAAAACATCCTGTTTGTCGAGATTGTCTTTTCTGGCTTTGGTTACAACGAAACTATTGTTCTCTTTGGTGGTTTTCTTACCGTCGAAAGCAACGCTGTCGCTTAAAAATCCGGATTTGTATTTTGCTATTTCAGTATTGAAATCATTGGCAAATTTATTTTCAAAACCTAATATCCATAAGGTTTTATCTTTTGGAACAGAAGAAATTTCGTTATCAAAAACTATGGTAAAGTTGTCATTATCAGCATCTTTCCACGCCTGAGCGAAACTCTTATACAATTGCTTAGTCTTTTCATCTGCCTTCGAAGGCAAAACAAAAATATTATCGGTACTTGCCCAAATTTTAGAAAGTGTTGGTGGTACTTCGGCAGGGTTTAAAATTCGGAAAACATCATATTGCGGATCAACAGCAAGCTTTATAATTTCACTTTTAGTATCAAATTCAAACGACTGCTCTTTCTTATTCATACTGAAAACAAAGGTTTCTAAACCATTGTCAGTCAGCGCGCTAACAGGAATATCCACAACAAAAGCAGCATCTTTCTGCACCTGCTTAAGTTTCAAAACATTATGATAACCATTATCTTTTTTATCGCTTGAAATTTTATCTATCGCCAGTTCCGGTGCTCCGGTTCTGTTCACCCACTGATCGAAGAAGGCTTTCAGATCAACGCCACTCACCTTTTCCATTGCAAGCCTGATATCGGTAAAAGAGGCTGTTTTAAATTTATTATCCTTATAGAAAAGGGCAATGCCTTCTACAAATTTATCATCACCTATTTTGTTTCTCAGCATTTGCCACATCATCATACTTTTTCCATAGCCTATGGCTTCGCTGGCACCATCATGGCGTGAAAGGAATTTGTTAAGAGGAAAGCCATTCTCCGGACTAACCACATTTGAATATTTCTGCAGCGTAGATCGGCGGTATTCCTCTCCTGCTCCTCTTTGTTCCTTTATCAGATGATCGGCCATAAAGGCTGTTAAACCTTCACACCAGTTTCCGGTTTTAAAATCAATATAAACGCTGTTTCCCCACCAGTTGTGCAGAAGTTCGTGAGGATATGAAGAATGCAGGATAAATGGAAAACGTATAATTTTTTCTCCCAAAAGGGTGAAAGATGGCATGCCGTAGCCCGTTTCCCAGAAATTTTCAACCAAAGCGAATTTTGTATAAGGATAATCACCTATCATACCCTGATACATATCCATATATTGCTCGGTAACTTCAAGGTATTTGTTGGCAAGTCCTTCGTCGGGAGTACGCAAAAATGCCATGGCTTTTACTCCGCTGTTCATATCATATGAATATTCATTAAAGGCAGCGGCTATCAAAAACACTTCTTCCTGCGGACTATCGCAAACCCAGGTATCAATATGCTTTGAATTTTCAACTTTGTCGAGAGTTTTGTAACCTGTAGTAACATTTTTCCATGTTTCAGGTAATACACTTGTAAGTTTATAAGTCATCAAACTGTTTTCAAAAACAGGCACCCACCATGTTGAACCCGCAAGGTAAACACCTTTATCACAGATAATTCCGGGAGACTGAGCAAAACCTCTTTGATAATTTTCTTTGCTGTCTTCCAGTTCAGAATCTAAATTTCCTCCATAAGATATAACAACTTGGTTTGCATCACCACTAATTCTATATTTCGATAATATAACTTCATCAGTATCTTCTTCTCTATCCATTCCAATATCATCGGCTTTATTATTGCCAGATATCAATTCGAGTTTTACACCTCTTGTTTTACATTCCACCTTAAACTTACTATTAAGTTGAAAAACTCTATTCACATCTGCAGTGAGAGTCATAGTATCAACCACCGACAATTCAGAAGTGGCAGGATTAATTTCTGCCCAAATATTATGTTGAATAACATTCTTACTCTGTGAATAAACCGCAGCAGTTATAAGTAAACTAAAAACTAAAACTATAATATTTTTCATTTATCTGTTTTTTCTAAATTTTCTGCAAAAATAAGGAAAGCATCCTATCTAAATACAGAAAAAATCTTAATGTTATAGTGATATAATCCATAATATAAATGTTTTTGGATATCTTCAGCAGAGTAAAAAATAAAATGGGTTTACATAATAAAAGGCATGATATATTGCGTTCCTACGGAACTTTTATATTATGGGGTTGATTTCTGTTTCTACCCACATTTAGTTCCTAACGGAACTCTCGCATATGGATAAAATATGGGTGGAAAAGCATATTAGAAAAAACATCAAAATTGTTACCAAAATTTTGTTCCTGAAGGAATTGTCCCGGAGGGACAATATGTTTGTAAAACTACCCCATCATCAGTGGCTTCACATATTTTTCCACATCTTCACGGGTAATAACATTGCTTCCTAATATTAATAGGCGTTCTATTACATTATGTAATTCCCTGATGTTTCCTGTCCAGTTAAAAGTTTTTAAAAATTCCAGTGCGTCTTCATTAATGCTTGCGGGTTTTTTACCTGCGGCAATGGAAATTTGTTCTATAAAATGCTTTGCCAGAAGTGGGATATCACTTATTCTTTCCCTTAAAGGAGGAACAACAACAACTATAACACTAAGCCTGTGGTAAAGATCTTCACGAAATCTTCCATTTTTTATTTCTTCTTTTAGATCTTTATTGGTTGCTGCTATAACTCTTACGTCGACAGAAATTTCTTTCTCACCTCCTACCCTTACAATTTTGTTTTCCTGCAAAGCACGCAATACTTTTGCCTGAGCAGAAAGGCTCATGTCGCCTATCTCGTCAAGGAATAAAGTACCCCCATG
>JBFFLX010000256.1:0-3999 GCA_041554435.1 Bacteroidales bacterium | reverse complement strand
TTGAAAAATATCTCAAGTCTGGTTCGGGTATTGCTTTTAGGAATAAGAGGCTTGTTTGAAAAGAAGTCAGGTTCCATTGACACTTCACCCAATTGCTTTGCAAAAGCACGAAGGGGGGCACCTAACCAAAACCACACATTAAAACCATTAGCAGTCAGGCTGCAAAAACCGGAGCCACTAACCCCCTGAAGCCG
Source organism: Bacteroidales bacterium (assembly GCA_041554435.1). Taxonomy (GTDB): domain Bacteria; phylum Bacteroidota; class Bacteroidia; order Bacteroidales; family F082; genus BM524. Next base: position 3,805 of record JBFFLX010000256.1, on the reverse strand, counting down.
GAGTAAATAGACCATCAAGTCCAATATGATTTGCCTTTGTGATTCCACAACAGGAAAGATTACTAACTATTTGTTTTACATTCACATAGATTGTTTTACAATTTTTATCATCATGCATTATTCATAGGCTGTCACTCAAATCGGTATGTGGTGGTCAGTGTGGCTGGCTTTTGTAATTAATCTCCTTTTTCCTTCCAGAAACGTTTAACATTTGCGCTATTGCCTGCCATCAGGTTTGAAATACTTCTGGTTTGAGGGAACTGTTCCAGTATAATTTTTGCAAAAACTGTTATTGGTATTGACATTATTAGTCCGGGAACTCCCCAAATATAACCCCATAGCATTAACATAACTATCACGGTTATTACATTGATAGAAAAAGTTTTACCCATAAAAATGGGCTCTAATATTGCTCCCATAAGCACCTGGACAGCAGTAATTATGATGATGAAAAATAGTAATGTTCCTGTTGGTTCTAATTCTACAAAAGCGAATAGCGACAACAATGCAACAGAAATTACGGAGCCAACCATTTGAACAAAATTGATGAAAAAAGCAAAAAGTCCCCAGAAAATAGGAAAGCTAACGCCAAAAAATATGCATGCTAAACTAAACCCAATACCTGTTAAGAGACTAATCAAGAACTTTACCCAGACAAACTTTATGATGTCGTTTTCGATTTTCATAAAAGTGCGTACCGAGGAATATTTACTTTTGATAAGTGCTGTATTTAGTAGTTTTTGGAAGTTTATGGATTCTGAAAGAAGCAGAACCACAAAAAATACGGTCATAAGTATCATTGTTAAAGTGTTTCCAACAAAATCCAGTGTCGTACCAAAGTTTTCAAAAATATTATTGTTCTGAAAGTAGTGTATTATTACATTATCTCCTTTCAATCTTTGAAGGCCTAAAAAACTTTCTAGAGATTCAATTAATCCCACTAGCTTTATTTCTGCTTTTTCGAAGAATGAACTATCTGCTGATATAATTTCCTTCGTTGAAAGCTGGATCAATTTACCCCCAAAACTCAAGATGCCAATAAGGATTATAATTATTGCGGTTATACTCACAGGTTTTGGGATGTTCTTTTTGTTTAACCACCTCATCAATGGCAAGAATAATAAGGCAATAAACATTGATGAAATTAAAGGAATAAATATAAAGGACAGTATTTTCAATAAATAAAATACCAGTGGAATTATAATTATTAATAGTAAAGTATTTGTAGTTTTTAATTCTTTCATATTAATTGGATAGAATGTGGTTTAATTTTAAATAGTAATATTTCCTCTAAAAAATTATTTAGACTAGTTTTTTGTCCTTTATATCGTATGCTAATAATGCATTTCCATGTCTGATATACAGAACACCGTTTTTTATTACGGGATGAGAAAAATGCTCTTTAGTTCCTTTTTTAACTTTAAAGCTTCCTTTTATTTCAAAGGTTTCAGAATCGACCAAACAGACTTTTCCATTTTTATGTGCATATGTATAAAGCATTTCATCTGCATAAATTATCGATCCATTTCCTGTAACAAGAGAATCTTTTATTTCTCCAGTATTTGCGTTTAACATAAGTAGATTTTTACTTCTTCCGCCAGCACCAGTATATATTTTGTCGGCTAACTTTATCATTCCTCCGAAGTAATTTCCAATTATTGTGTCGTGCCATATTTTTGTTATTGAAGAGCCATTATCTGATAATTTATATTTTAATAAACCATGTCCAATAGGAGCAGCGGTAAATATTGCACTATCTTCATATAATATAGTATTAGCATGGTTTGGATATTTGGCGATAAATGACTCGCTCCAAAGAAGACTTCCTGTTTTTGCATCTATACCCAAAAAGTTTTCTTTAGAATATGTTATAAGGATCTGATTCCCACCAATGTCAATTAGTTTTGGAGAGTTATACGCCGGGTTTTCTCCTTTTGCCTTAGATACCCAAATAATATCTCCATTGTATCTGTTTAATGCAACAATGTTTGTGTCGGCACCACCTGGCATGGCATACACGATACTATCATTAATTAGTAAAGATTGTGCATATCCAAAGTAGGGTGCTTTTCCATGAAAATCTTTCAGCATGTTTTTAGACCAAATAATATCTCCATTTTCACTATTCATACATGAAATATCACCTGTTCCGGATGAAACATATAAAAGATCGTTTATCAATGTAGGAGTCGATCTTGTTCCTGGATAACTAGTATTCCATTCTATGCCAAAATCTTTTTGCCATTTTACATTGCCCTTTAAATCAAAAGCCACCACAACGCTAATACTATCTCTAGATGCTAAAATGTATATTGTACTGTCAGTAATAATTGGAGATCCATAGCCTTCGCCCAAATCTTCGTTATACCATAATAATTCTGGTCCTTCTTCTGACCATGATTTTAAAAGATCTTTTTCTTGATATTTGCCATCTCTATTTTCTCCTCTCCACTGTTCAAATGTTGTCTCGGTTTTTTCTTTTGTTGAGCAACTAAACAATAGTGTTGCTATAAGAACATATAATAAACTCTTTTTCATGATTTTTGAAGGATAGTTATTTTGTGTAAAAGTATAAAAAGATAGATAAGATTAATCTGATGCAAAAATATAAAATTGAAAGAGCAAAATAACTAAAACCATAGTTTTACAGGAGAAATATATTGTAATAAAAAGTATAAATATGTTTTGCTAACCCGCTGATAAACAGCCAAAAAAACTGCTGGCTGGAGTGCCATTCCTGTGTTCCAAAACATTAACTTAAAATTATTGAATAGGTTTTTATTACTGTTTTTTATAAAATACCATTCGTTTTAATTTACCATCTGATCCAATATAGATGATTTTTTCTTTGTACTTGAAAGTGCATAGATGATTGTGAATTTTAAACTCATTCTTAAGATTATGATGTTAGAACTTGTATTATTATCGCAAAAACTGTTTTATATAATTCAATAATTAAGTATTATTGCATATGCATCATGACAAACATGTATATCGTTTATTGCAGGAACATCTTGATAAATTGCCCATAGGTTTTCCGAAAACCGAATCCGGGGTAGAGATAAAAATATTACAACATCTTTTTAATGATTTTGAGGCGAAGGTGGCACTTTGTTTAAGCCTGGGAAATGCATCGGTATTAACCATACAGAAAAGGTTTAAACGTAAATTTGGAGAACTGATTGATAAGGAGGAGTTAAACACTGTTCTGGATAAAATGTATTTAGGTGGTTCAATTAACCGCTCAAAGAAAGAACCATTCAAATACAGTAATGCAATGCTGGCAATAGGTATGTTTGAATATCAACTGGGGCATTTGAATAAAGACTTCATGCAATGGATGCATCAGTATTTTGATGAAGGCTTTAACGATGAATTTTTTAGAAGTTCTTTGCCCCAACTACGCACCAGTCCTCATATGCAGGCAATTGTTCCGGAGTACAATATTGCTACCTACGACAATATGCGAAAAATTGTAAAAGAAACCAATAAAACAATCGCAGTGGCCAATTGTGTTTGTAAAGAAGGCGAAGCTTTGCTGGGCAAGTCATGTAAACAAACCAACGATATTGAAGTTTGTATTTCTTTTGGCGCATCTTCATATTTAGACAGGGGACAGGCTAGAACTATATCAAAAGAAGAATGCCTGGATATTATGGATAGGGCCGAAAGGGAAGGTCTTGTTTTGCAACCAGGAAACTCCTTGCAGCCTTTTTGCATATGCTTATGTTGTGGATGTTGCTGCGGAGTGCTAACTTCAGCAAAAAAATATGATAAGCCAGCAGAACTCATCGGGCATAATTTT
>JBFFLX010000255.1:0-4014 GCA_041554435.1 Bacteroidales bacterium | reverse complement strand
CCTCATATTATCGCCAATGGTTTCTATACTTTCAGCATAATAAATTTTAAGTCCCAGCGACTGCCATAAATAACTTCCAACCCTCTCTAAAACATGCGATAAAGGAAGGAAACTCAAAGCCCTGTCGTTGGGTTTTAAATAGGTCACAACCTTTTGGGCCAGTTTAAAATTGCTTACTACATTATCGTGCGTTAACATAACTCCTTTTGAGAGTCCCGTTGTGCCGGAAGTGTAAATTAGTGTTAACAAATCATCCGGATCAACATCATCACGTCTTTTTATCAATTCAGGAAGTAATTCTTTCTCTTTGGAAATACCGAGATTACATATCTCTTTCCAGTTTACAGTACCCTTTACCTCATCAATGGTGTAAATCTCTTCAAGTGTATCAATCTTGTCAAATATGGGCTTTATTTTATGATAAAGTTCTGCACTGGATACTATCAATATTCTGGAATCGGAATGCGACAATATATGCATATATTCCTCTTCGCTAATTGTAGCATAAATACCAACATGAACACAGCCAATTTGTGACATTCCAAAATCAATAAAATTCCATTCAGGACGATTATTGCTAACTGTTGCTATTTTATCTCCTTTTTTAAAGCCTTTAGCCAAAAGGCCCAGACTAAAACTATCAACATTTTTGCGGTATTCGGCAGTGCTAAAGTGTTCCCACTTACCATTTCTCTTTACCGATAAGGCTTCTTCATTGGGATAATTCTCTTCCAGATTCGACAAAACGTCGAAAGTTCTTGTAATTTCAGTCATGATAAATCGATTGATAATTTAAAACAAATGTAACTAATTAATTGATTGCTAAATTTAGTTTGGTGGAATTCAATATTGTATACTTTTGCCGCTCATAAAATTTTAATCCGCCTTGGGCAGAAGAAAAATAAATATTGGCAATATGATTCAAATTGATGACATACTGATTTCTGATGAGTTAAGAGAAATAAAATTTGCTTGCAATTTATCGGCATGTAAAGGAAATTGTTGTGTTTTGGGAGATGCCGGTGCACCTCTCGATGAAGAAGAAATTTCTGTACTTGAAGATTATATAGATGATATTAAACCATATATGTCGGAAGCCGGCAAAGAAGTAATAGAGCTTACAGGTGTTTTTGATTATGATGCTGATGCAGAATATGTTACACCCCTGGTTGATGGAGAAGAATGTGCTTTTGTTTATGTGGAAAACGGTTTAAATCTTTGTGCCATTGAAAAAGCCTGGCTGGAAGGTAAAATAAAATACCGCAAACCCATTTCATGTCATCTTTACCCTATCCGTTTAAGCAAAGTGGGAGAATTTACTGCGATTAACTATAACAAATGGAGTATCTGTGCCCCTGCCCTATTGAATGGAAACAATAAGGGACTCCCTCTTTATAAATATCTTGAGGAGCCAATAATCAGGAAATTTGGAAGCGAGTTTTACGAGAAATTAACTGCTGCGCTGGAGGAAAAATAAGAATGTTTATCCTTTTCTACCTTCCATATTAATATTTATGTAACCCCTTCAGGGTATAGTTTTATAATTCGTATTATTACCATAGGAATAATCCTATGGCTAAAAATATTTATCCGTCTACCGACGGAATTAATTGCCGTAAACTAATGTGTTTTAAATATTTTGTTTCCTAATGGATAAATAAATTATTGTGTTAAATCTATTGAATATCAATTCCGCCGAAAGGTGGAATAATCTTTATAGCCCGGCGAGCATCGCCGGGAAGACAAAACAAAAGAGAATAAAGAATAGCCTGAAGGGGTTTCATAAAGTGTTTGGGGTTGAGAGGTTTCAATTTATTAATCGCTAAATACAGTTAATAGTGTTTGAAATAAACAATTGTGTATCAGGATTATATTTTTAAACTATTCATCATTTAAAAAATTTGCCCATAATGTAGACTGTTTGTAAGCAACGTAAAATTATAGTTAATTGCACAACAAATTTACTTAGAACACTTCTAAATCGCTCATATATAGTAGGAATATTAATTGGATTGACTAGTTTTGGATATTAATAAACCAAAAAATTAATGAACTCCTTTTCCTATGAAATCATATTCAAAGTATTTCAAAAACAGTTTTAAATTAATAGCCTCATTAACAGTTTTAATGATTGTTGTTTCCTGTAATAAAAATAATAATTCAGCTACTGAAGACGGTATCGATTTTAGCAATAATTCAAACTGGCTTGCAATGGGACAATCAAATGATCAAAATGTGGATGTGTTTTTTGTGTATCCGACAATTTTTGGTGATCCCAACATGCTATTAATGGATATAAACGACAGTTCATTGCGATTATCGGCCAGTTATGCTTTAAAAAAGCAGGCAAGTATTTTCAACGGAAGTTGTAATATTTTCGCCCCTTATTACCGACAGGTTTCTATGACTGTTTTATCCATGGACGAAAAGGCTCAGGATTCATTACTAGCCGTTGGTTTTGGTGATGTTAAAAAAGCATTTTACTATTATTTAGATAGTCTTAATAATGGACGTCCTTTTTTTGTTGCAGGTCATAGTCAGGGATCGGAAATGCTATTAAAACTTTTAAAAGACAAAGATTTTGACGATGATGTTTACAAAAACATGATTGCAGCATATTTGATTGGCTATACTGTTACCGATGATGATTTGAAAGCAAATCCACTGCTAAAACTGGCTCAGGATTCAAGCGATTTGGGAGTAATAATAACATATAATACCCAGGCCCCCGGAGCAAGCGGATCACCAGTTTTACTTGAAGGAGCAAATTGTATTAATCCAATATCGTGGAGTACAAATGGAGAACTTGCTCAAAAAGAAAATAATCTGGGTGCAGTATTCTTCACAACTAAGGGAGAATTAGACAGCATTGTGCCTGAGTTTACTTCGGCGCGTATTGACTTAACAAACGGGGCTTTAATAGCAGCCGAGCCAAATCCTGAAGATTATAATGTTGTTCGAACTTTTCCTCCGGGCATTTATCATGTATTCGACTACAGTTTCTTTTACAATAATCTTAAGAAAAATGTAAACGACAGGATAAATTCCTTTGAAAATATTAGTAAATAATTATTGCTAAAAGCAGAAAGGCATTAGTGAATATCCATCACTCCAACACTCCAACACTCCAACACTCCATCACTCCACTACTCCATCACTCCACTACTCCACTATCACGCCCCTGCATCAGGAACAGTTTTGCTGGCAGCCATACCTTCAAGTTCCTTATCGATATGGAACATTCCGGCTTTGTCGGCTCCTACTAGGCTAATTTTATCGAGTATTGTACTGAATAATTTTTCTTCCTCAACTTGCTCATTTATATACCATTGAAGAAAGTTGGCAGTTGTATATTCGTTCTCTTTCAGAGCCACCCCATACATCTCATTTATCGATGCAGTAATATACTCTTCGTGTTTCATAATTTCTTTAAAAACTTCCAATAGCGATTTATAATCTTGCTCCGGAGGATCCATAGGCATTAGTTTTGCCTTACCGCCTCTGTCAGCAACAAAATGAACAAGTTTTAGCATATGAACTCTTTCCTCGTCAGCATGTTTGTATAAAAATTCTGCAGCTCCGGGAAAGCCATTCGACTCGCACCATATTGCCATCGCCAAATAAAGACGTGACGAAAATTCTTCTCTTTTAATTTGTTCATTAATAGACTTTTCTACGTTTTTATTCATCATTATTCTATGTTTTTAAATGAATTGCAAAGATAGTTATTTTAATGTAGAATGAAAAATGTAGAATTTGGTTGCTCAATATAAATCAAACCAGGCCTGACAAATTTTTCATTATTCATTATTCACTTTTCATTGTCAATTGTCAATTGTCCATTGTCAACTATCAATTATCAATTGTCAATTATCAATTAATCTCCGTTCTGTATCCAAGTGGTAAGGTATCCGATTCTATAATATTCCAAAAGTTCTGTGAGCCAGGGCCTTTGTCTTTGTTTGAGAGTACGATAAGGGTTTTATGATGTTTCATTTCGCGGATATAAAATGT
>JBFFLX010000254.1:0-4025 GCA_041554435.1 Bacteroidales bacterium | reverse complement strand
TTGATTGAATAAAAATCCCAATTTTGTTAAAGAAAAACCTCTCCGCAAACGATTTAATTTGCTAATTTTGCCTTTTGAAACTTATAAAAATTTCCAAATAATTAGTTATGGCTAAAAACTTAAATAAAATTAAAGAAGATTTAAAAAGTTATGGAATTGAAAATCCTGTTGACGTGATTCATAATCCATCGTACGACGAACTTTATCATGAAGAATTAAAACCAGACCTGGAAGGTTACGAAAGAGGACAAAAAACTGAATTAGGTGCTGTAAACGTAATGACCGGCATTTTTACCGGACGTTCACCTAAAGATAAATACATCGTACTTGATGATACTACCAGAGATACCGTTTGGTGGTCGGAACAGGCTAAATCATCTGATAATAAACCCATAAACAATGATGTTTGGGAAAAAATGTACGATATAGGCACTAAAGAATTAAGCGGTCAACGTTTATTTGTAATGGACGGATATGCGGGGGCAAATGAAAATACAAGACTAAAAGTAAGATTTATTGTAGAAGTAGCATGGCAGGCTCACTTTGTTAAGAATATGTTTATCAGGCCTTCAGATGAAGAATTGGAAAATTTTGTTCCAGACTTTGTTGTTATAAATGCTTCAAAAGCAGTTAACAAAGATTGGCAATCGATGACACAAGCCGATGGAAAACCTTTAAATTCAGAAGTATTTGTTGCTTTTAACCTTACTGAAAAGAAAGCCGTTATTGGCGGAAGCTGGTACGGCGGAGAAATGAAAAAAGGTATTTTCTCTGTTATGAACTATTACCTTCCTTTAAAAGGTATGGCAGCCATGCACTGTTCAGCTAATGTTGGTAAAGATGGCGATACTGCTATTTTCTTCGGACTTTCAGGAACAGGCAAAACTACTCTTTCAACTGATCCTAAAAGAGCACTTATAGGTGACGACGAACATGGCTGGGATGATGAAGGAATTTTCAACTTTGAAGGTGGATGTTATGCCAAAACCATTAATCTGGATAAAGAAAGTGAGCCGGATATTTATAATGCAATTAGAAGAGATGCCCTTCTTGAAAACTTAAGTGTTGATGAAAATGGTAAAATTGATTTTAATGATGGATCTGTAACACAAAATACACGTGTTTCTTACCCTATTTATCATATCGACAATATTGTGAAACCTGTTTCCAAAGCCGGTCCAGCGAAAAAAGTTATCTTTTTAACTGCTGATGCTTTTGGTGTTATGCCTCCTGTTTCAAAACTTACTAAGGACCAGACTAAATATCATTTCTTATCGGGCTTTACTGCAAAACTTGCAGGTACTGAGCGTGGTATCACATCTCCTAAACCTACTTTCTCAGCATGTTTTGGTGCCGCTTTCTTAACTCTGCACCCAACTAAATATGGTCAGGAGTTAGTAAAACGTATGGAAGAAAATGGTGCCGAAGCATATTTGGTAAATACCGGATGGAATGGAACTGGGAAAAGAATTTCCATAAAAGATACAAGAGGAATTATCGATGCTATTTTAGATGGATCCATAGAAAGAGCAGAAACCAAGAATATTCCTGTATTTAATTTGGAAGTACCAACAGCACTTCCTGGTGTTGATCCAGCAATTCTTGATCCACGCGACACTTATGCTGACGCATCGGAATGGAATAAAAAAGCAAATGAATTAGCAAGTTTGTTTATTAATAATTTCGAACAATATACTGATAATGAAGAAGGTAGAAAATTAGTTGCTGCCGGACCACAATTATAATCTAAGCAGAAATACAAAAAAGCCTGACTAAATATTTAGTCAGGCTTTTTTATTTTGGTTAACGATATTACAATCTATCTTTTTATTAATCTTTCAACTTCCTGATAATTACCTATCTTGACTTTCATAAAATATATACCAGAAGAAAGACCTTTTAAATTATCACTTAAATTTATTTCGGTATTATAATGGGCTTCTCTGCTAAGAGAAACAATTTGTCTTCCATTAATATCCATAATTTTCAAATCAATATTTCTAGCTGTTTTGTCAACAACTCTAATAATGAGTTCATCGGAAAATGGGTTAGGGAGCACATTTACAAGGTCTGAATGCCCCTCTTCATTATTGGTTATAATTGTTAGAGTAGAATATGCAGCCATAAAATCAGGAATACCCCATCCATTTTCATTATCCGGGGAAGATGCATTATCACCACTATCCTTTAGCGATTCTATTATTTCGTAAGGTGTTTTATCGGGAAAAGCCTCCATTAAACAAGCCGACATACCTGCCATAATAGGAGACGAAAAGGAAGTTCCACTACCAAACTGAACCCCCTGGGAGTCATCAGCAATTGCAGCACCTGAACCCTGAGCCATCAGCACAGGCTTTGTTCTACCATCATAAGTTGGCCCGATTGAACTAAAACTAACCCTATTGCCACTGCCATCAACAGCTCCAATGGTAAATACATTGAAACCGTCTGCTGGTGCTCCTATCCACGGAAAAGGTCCACCACCTGAATTTCCTGCACTATTAACTACCAATATTCCTTTATCAGCAGCTATATCAGCCCCAATCGTTGCTACTGCAGTCATTCCATCCATATCTTCATAATAATGATCCCAAAATGGATTATCAAAATCGATATATCCTAAAGAGGAATTTATTACATCGGCTCCAACACTATCGGCAAATTCAGCCGCAGAAACCCAATTATATTCTTCAATAATATTTTCGGTGGCACCATCTTCTGATCTTAGTAACCAATAGGAAGCTTTAGGCGCAGTTCCAACCATTAAACCTTCTACATTTGCTCCCATACAAGATAAAACCATCCTGCCATGATAATGATGTGCATATACATTATTTGTATCACGATCAACAAAATCCATTGAGCCAAGTATTTGATTATTTGCCCACAAACTATCAAACAACTGATGTGTTTTCACAACATCATAACCTGCATCCAAAACGGCAATTACCATTCCTTCACCTTTAAATCCCTGATCGTGGAGTAAAGTACCATTTAATTGCTCTATTTGATTTGCTGCAAATCCATAATCGTAAGATGATATTTTTTGAGAAGATTTCTCATTACCTAAAGCATTTTCACCATATTCCTCATTTTCAAAATATGCTTTTTTAATGGGGTTGTACATATCTTGCATCTTGGAAACACTTTCAACATAAGGCAAAGCATTAATAGCATCCAAAACTGATTGTTCAGTAGTAAATATTGTTACACCATTTAACCATTTTGTAGGAACAAGAATACTTGCTCCAGCATCCGTAACACCTTGTATGTACTGTGGATTAACAGGTAAATCCTGCTCTGATATTTCAATACTATACTTTGCTCTTCTATCCAGCGCTCTCTGAGTTAAAAATTCCTCCGGATTATTTATTGCATAAGGAGAATTATCCTTATCGGTAAACTGAACGTAATATTTATCAGGCGCTATTTGTGCTGATAATGAAGAAAATATTAGGATAAATAATAAAGTATTAAGTAAACTTCTCATATTAATGATATTAATTTTTTAAATTATGTAACTCAACAACCTACATTATCAATTGTATTTCAATAAATTATAAATACAAATGAACATTGCTTAAATGACAAATAATATTATTCATCGGTTGTATCTACTGCAAAGATATTATTTAAACTGTTTATGTCAGGAATATTATTGTCTCCAAGTATTACCTGCTTGATTGTTTTGTCATTATTTGCCGAAATAATAGCAGCAGTATTTCCACTGCTCCAGATGGAAGTATTTTCAAATAATTCATCCTCACTTCCATCAGTATATTCTACTTTTAATTTTATAGGAAGAGGAAGTCCACCATAGTTTTCAATTATAATATTATTGTTGTTGGTAATTTTTTTTATTCCCATATCAGCAACGGCAGTTTCAAAAAACCATGGTTTGATAAACCAATTTAAATCTCTGTTGCTGGCATCTGAGAAACTTGCAAAGAAGTCGTATGGTAATGGATGTCGCCCTTGCCACCTATAGATATATTCATGTAAAGCAAATTTAAAAACCGAATCAC
>JBFFLX010000253.1:0-4037 GCA_041554435.1 Bacteroidales bacterium | reverse complement strand
TCAACTCTTTTTCAGGCTATTGATAGTCCTTCTAAACAGGATGGCTACTTGTGTTTTTCATATTGATGTCGTAATTTTATATTAAAGTCCGGTGTCAAAGGTTGAAGATTTGAGAAGTTGAATTGCCACCCCAAATAATAGAAAACACTGCATATAAAACTGTATTAGCCTTGTATGTTAACAAAAATCGAATATGAAATGGATGTATGTTGGTTTGTAAATATACACTTGTGTTATTTAAAATTTAAAAAACAACCAATTCAATTTATACCATGAAAAATATTTCTTTTTTTATTGTGTTTGGAATTGCAACAATTACATTGACCTTCTGCAAAAATTTTGACAAGGCTTCATGTATAATATCTATTGAGGATTATTCGAATAAAGAAGTAAAAATTGATATTAATGATCAAACAAACAGGGATGTACGAGTATTTAAAACTTGGTTTATGAATGATGGTTATAAAGTACTTATGTTCCATGATTATTCTGGAGAACTTCAACAGTACGAATGCTTCTACGGGACAGATGAGGTTTTCGAAGAAGCTAAAATATCTTGGAAAAATGACACTACCATATCTGTAATATTAATAAGTACTGATTCTAATAACAATATCCAGTTTGAATTATCTGGAAACGAAAATCGAACTGGAATGACGGATAATAACTAAAACTTTACCTAACAACGTTTAAATTTTATGACGCTGAAATCTTGGGGCAAGTCAGGTTTTCCAAATCATTTTTTGGTACACGTTGACAAGAATGGTATTCCAAATCCGCCATAAAAATTTACACAAACCGTTAGTAACAAATTAAAATTCTAAATCTACCGTTATGAAAAAATATTTATTTCTACTCCTAATTGTTTTTAGTCTTATTAACTGCAAGCAAAAAACACGAGATAACGATAATGTTAAAAAACCAGATGCAATTGAATTTGGACAAATCGACAGTCTTTATTCGGATATTCTGGAAGAATCCAGAAAAATCTGGGTACACATTCCTGAAAGTTTCTCAGCGAAAGATAAAAATACAAAATACCCAGTATTGTATTTGCTCGATGGTGATGGTCATTATTATTCAGTTAGTGGAATGATTAGACAACTAAGCGTAGTAAACGGAAATACAATTCTACCAGAAATGATTGTTGTTGCAATCCCTAACACTAACCGGAGCCGAGATTTAACACCAACTCATGTCGACATTGATTTTTTTACAGGTGATAGCATTTCCTATGATTCTGGTGGAGGTGATAAATTTCTCAATTTTATTGAAAATGAATTAGTGCCTTATATTGAAAAAAATTACCCCGCAAGTTCTTATCGAACCTATGTCGGTCATTCATTTGGGGGGTTAAGTGTAATAAATGCGTTGATAAGTAAACCATATCTGTTTAACAATTTCATTGCAATCGACCCCAGTTTATGGTGGGAAAACATGGCTTTTAAAAACTATGCAGATTCTATATTAAAAATTGACAATTTTGAAGATAAAGCCTTGTATGTGGCAATAGCAAATACGATGGAAGACGGAATGGACATTCAAAATGTTCAAAATGACACAACCGAAAATACAGCACATATCCGTTCCATATTGTCGTTTGTAAAATCATTGGAAAACGATAAAACAAACAATTTAGATTTTAAATGGAAATATTACAACGATGATAACCATGGCAGCGTGCCAATGATTGCAGAATATGATGGTCTTCGCTATATTTATAGGTGGCATAATTTTAAAGGAATAAATCAAATAATTAACTCTGCCTCTGAAATGACCGCAGAAGAACTAATAGAGTTGCCAAAAGCACACTTTGTAGAAGTGTCAAAACATTTTGGTTTTGAAGTGCTTCCAGTCGAGGAGTTAATCAATGGTATTGGCTATTATCTTTTAGGCGAAAAAATGCCTGAAAAGGCTACCGTTTTCTTCGACTTAAACATTAAAAATTATCCAAATAGCTCGAATGTGTATGATTCAAGAGGTGATTGTTATTTAGCTGAAAAAGATTCGCTAAAAGCCCTTGAATTTTTTAATAAAGCATTAAAACTGGAAGACCTTGAAATTTATCGTGACAAGATTAAAAAGTTGGAGGAAAATATAAAAAAATAAAAATATTGTTGCTAATACGCTATAAATGCCATTTGGCAGGCAGTACGGACTTTAAAGGTAGTATAAATAATGAATTATTACCAACTTGAAACGGAAGTGCTTTGAAATGCTAAACGGCACTTATAGCCAACCGTTGGCGTTCATTCCCCACATCAGAATAACCGATTAATTTCTGATGCTAACGATAAAGGTGCTTTGAATATACTTTTCTATTAATTTTGAGATGACCCTTTGCAAGGCCGTTTCTAGCAATGGTACATCATAGTCCGTGCGTTCATTCTGGTTGGAATGTAAAAAGCCTCCGACTACAATTCAGGGGCTTGTTGATAATTTCAGTGGTGGTTCTGGTTTGCCGGAAACCCCGTTCACAATAATTCTCAAATCAAAGGTACATTTCCTTAGGGTCTTTTTAAAGAATCATTTAAACTATTTGTAATGACAAAAAAGAAAGTAATGGAAATGGAAATCATTAATGCCAATGCTGGTGGTATTGATGTTGGAAGCCGCTCCCACTATGTGGCTGTTGGACAATCTTTAAAAGATGTAAAAGAGTTTGGTGTATATGCAGAAGACCTGACTACTCTTTGTTTGTGGTTATTGTCTTATGGAATCACATCTGTTGCGATGGAATCAACTGGTGATTATTGGCAAAATCTTTATGCAGAGTTAATGAAACACGGAATTAATGTAGTTCTATGCAATGGAAAATTTACAAAACACCCAAAAGGAAAAAAAACAGATGTTAAAGATTGCCGGCATATACAAAAATTGCATGCATTGGGATTGTTAACCAGCAGTTTCCTGCCAGATGAAACAACCGAAAAATTGCGCACTTACTGCCGCCAAAGAAATAATATGCTGAGCTTGGCGGCGGCGGCCTCCCGGAAAATGCAGAAGTACCTTAAATTTTTGAACTTCCGTTTAGATGTGGTTGTAAAAGATGTATGTGGACTTACCGGGCTAAATATTATTGAAGATATATGCAAAGGAAACCTCAACCCATATTTATTGGCAGAACACAGACATTATAATTGTAAAAAATCAAAAGAAGAAATCGCAAAAGCATTACACGGAAATAACCGTGAAGATTTTCTTTTTGGTTTGAAACAAGAATTTGAAAGCTACCAGTTTTATCAGAAAAAAATCAATTCATGTGATAAAATTATCGGCAGGTTTGTGAAAGAAGAATTGAAAAAATCACCGGAAAAATTGAAATTAAAAACTACTGAAAAACCGTATAAACGAATCAATAAAAATGCACCCGCAATTAAAAACTTAAACCAAATAGCTTTCCAATATTTTGAAGGAGTCGATTTATTGGCTATTGAGGGAGTCAGCCACGCAACAATCCTCTCAATAATGAGTGAAATCGGACCTGATGGATTTCAAAAGTTCCCAACTTCCAAACAATTTGTTTCATGGCTTCGACTGGCTCCAAACAATAAAATATCAGGAGGAAAAATATTAAGCAACAAAATCCCAAAAGGAAGCAACAGACTAAAAATTGCATTACGCCAGGCTGCAAATGCAATTGGTAACTTGAAAGATACCCATCTTTCTGATTTCTTTAAAAGAGTAGCTTTTAGAAAAGGAAGACAAGCTGCAATTAGTGCTACTGCAAGAAAACTAGGAGTGATAATCTGGACTATGGTAACCCGGAAAATCCAATATACTCCTCCTGCGGAATACTTATTCCTGGATCAAAAAAGAAAGCTAAAGATGGTAACAAGAATAAAAAAAAATATTGTTAAATTTGACATAAAACCTGAAGATGTTGGCCTTGGTAACTCACTGAACCCTAGTCCATATTTTTAACGTTAGTCACAATTTTGACTCAAAGAAATTTTTACCATAGTATTAAAATTATAATTTATGGAATCACAGAAATATAAACCATCTCTATCAAATTTTTTAGTAGTATTTCTCTT
>JBFFLX010000252.1:0-4104 GCA_041554435.1 Bacteroidales bacterium | reverse complement strand
TATGTTAAAGTCGATAAACCCTTTTACAGGAAGAGAAATGGCAGTATACACCGAGTTAACCATCGATGAGTTGAACATAAAAATCGAAACTTCGCGCAATGCTTATTTATCATGGAAATCTTTTAATTATCCTGCAAGGGCAGAAAAAATGAAGTTACTTGCTAAGGTTCTTATGGAAAATAAAATGGAGATGGCAAAACTTATCACCTCCGAAATGGGCAAGATTTTAAAGGAGTCGGTGGCAGAAATTGAAAAATGCGCATGGTTGTGTAATCATTATGCCGAAAACTCAGCATTATATTTAGATGAAGATGTTATAGAAAGCGATGCGACAAAATCATATGTAAAATACGAACCAATTGGAGTAATTTATGGAATTATGCCCTGGAATTTCCCCTTCTGGCAGGTATTCCGTGCTGCTGTACCAACAATTATGGCAGGAAACACTTTCGTATTAAAACATTCGCCTAATGTAATTGGATGTGCCGAAGCCATTGAGAAACTATTTCTTAAAGCCGGTTTTCCGGAAGGTGTTTTCAGCAATTTAATAATAGACATTGACTTGTCAGAAGAGGTAGTTGCAAATGAATTTGTGCAGGGAGTTACCTTAACGGGAAGTCGCAGAGCGGGAAGTGCGGTTGCTGCTCAGGCAGGGAAGTATCTTAAAAAAACTGTTATGGAACTGGGTGGCTCCGACCCATATATAGTAATGAAAGATGCCGATTTCAATATTGCCTGCCAAACAGGAGTTTCTTCCCGTATGCTAAATTCAGGTCAGGTTTGCATTTCTGCCAAACGATTTATTGTAGAAGAGGAAATTTTTGATGAATTTGTTCAACAACAGAAATTATTGCTGAAGTCGCTTAAGTGTGGCAATCCAATGAATAAAGATACCGATATTGGTCCAATGGCTCGCATCGACTTGCTGGAAACCATTGAATTTCAAGTAAATAAATCTGTGGCTATGGGTGCAAAGTTAATTTGTGGCGGCAATAGGATTGACGATAAATTTTATGCACCTACGCTTCTTATTAATGTTGAGAAAGGCATGCCGGTTTATGATGAAGAAACTTTCGGCCCGGTTTCAATAGTTATTCCCGCCAAGGATAAAGAAGAAATGCTCACAATTGCCAACGATACTAATTATGGTTTAGGAGCAAGTATATGGACTAATGATATTAGTACTGCTGAGTTTTTGGCCAATAATATTCAGGCAGGAGCAGTATTTGTAAATGGAATGACAAAATCAGATCCCCGTTTACCTTTCGGTGGAACTAAACAATCGGGCTATGGAAGAGAACTTGCCGGATTGGGAATTAGAGAGTTTACCAATGCAAAAACCATTTGGATAAAATAGGAATTAGTCTTGATTTTTAATGCACCTCACTGTCATTCCAACATTCTTATCAGCATAGAAGTTGTAAGCTGCTGTTTCATCATATTTTAAAAACCATCCCAAAGCATTTGTCGAATCATATTCTTCGCCTCCGCTCCACCAAAAGGCATACAAACCAACCCGAATAGAATTATTATAACCTCCTGGCAAGGCAGTAAATCCACTCTCGTTTGTTGCACCTACATTTGGTTTATGCCAATGCTCTTCACCTACTTCTTTCATTTTCGCACCTGCAATATCATAACCTCCAAGAGTATTTATAAGTTTCAACCAATCGCTATTATCAGCAGGATGCCAACCAGTGGGACAAATATTACGACTATCTATAAGTTTGTGCCAAGTGAAAGTTTCTCCATAATAGGAGGTACTCTTAATATTATAATAGACTGGACTTGTTGTATCGTTCATATATAAATCCTCAAAAAGGGTATTTTTCTTAGTTTGATAAACATTATCGCCATTCTGATAATGAACAGCATAGCAATTTTCCCTTAACCAGGTCTGATCCCCAATTTGTACTGTATTATAAATATTGCCATCATAATCAATAACCTGCTTACCATCACCTTCCATCGTTTGAAATTTCATTACCTCACCGTAAGATGTACCTACACTATTAGTAGCATATGATCGCACATAGTAAACACCTGTTTGTATTAAACCATTAATAGTAGATTGATAGTCATCACTTCCTTTTCCGTCAACTGTTCTGTTATTTGCAATTACAGGTCTATTTAATGTAGACCAACAAACACCTTTTTCAATGATTTCATCATTTCCGTCATTTAATATTTTTGAGGTGCAAACGAATGAGGTGTCGGTTATTACTATTATATCAGATATTTCAACTACAGCAAGTTCTATAGGCAGACTTTCTTTTTTGCAAGATGTAAGATTGAAAAATATCAATAATGTAAATAATATTGAAGGAATTATTATAACAGGCTTCATAATTTTTTGGTGAATAAATTAATAAAATGCAAAATTAAAAATCCAAAAAGAAATTCAAGACAAATCATTTATATTTTTGTTAAAATAAAATTTATTTCTTTATGCGAATAGATATAATAACCATATTTCCGGAAATTCTACAGGGGCCATTCTCCGAATCGATTGTAAAGAGGGCTATTTCGAAAGGTCTGGCAGAAATTTACACTCACCAGTTGAGGGATTTCACCGACGACAAACATAAAAAAGTAGATGATTATGCGTTTTCAGGCGGTGCAGGCATGGTTATGATGATAGAACCCATAGCAAAGGCTATTGATTTTTTAAAATCACAACGCGAATATGATGAGGTTATTTATACCAGTCCTGATGGCGAATTGTTGGATCAGCCAATGGCAAATAAAATGTCGATGTATAAAAACATTATTATTCTCTGCGGACATTATAAAGGCATAGATGAAAGAATCAGAGAACATTATATTACCAGAGAAATTTCCATTGGAAATTATGTACTTTCAGGAGGAGAACTTGCTGCCGCTGTTATAACTGATAGTTTAATAAGGTTAATCCCAGGCGTTCTGGGTGATGAAACTTCAGCATTAAGCGATTCATTTCAAGATGGCCTGGTTTCGCCGCCCGTTTACACAAGACCAAGAGAATTTAAAGGATGGAAAGTGCCCGATATATTGCTCTCAGGCAACGATAAATTGATTGACGAGTGGAAACATGAACAATCATTAATCAGAACTAAACAAAGGCGTCCGGATTTTGACAACAAATAAATTGAAATTGCTACTCTTTTTTATGAATTAAAATATATTTAGAAGACTGAAATTAATTTCAAAAAATAAAACTTTTCTTCTAAATTTTTATCATTATTGTTCTTTAAAAGTGCTTAATATATAAAAACACCGAATATTATTAATTAAAAACAAGAACGTTCCTGTATTTATTAAACTGATAATCTGACAAATACAACAGAGCACAAAGTATCGAAAAAATATTGGAGAATATTGTTTCAATTTAATAATTAGATGTATATTTGCACTCATTTTTCACGATAGCATTTTAAACATTTAAAGTGATGAGCAAGAACGAATTAATCAAACTAGTAGAAGATTCAGTAGAAGTAAAAGAATTTCCAAAATTTTCAGCAGGAGATACTATTACAGTTACATATAAAATTAAAGAAGGTAATAAGGAACGTTTACAGAAATTCCAGGGTGTTGTATTACAGCGAGTTGGGAGTGGTCCTACAGAAACTTTCACAGTAAGAAAGATTTCTAACGGAATTGGTGTAGAAAGAATTTTCCCGGTTTCATCTCCTTTTATTGAGGAAATAGAAATAAACAAAAAAGGTGTTGTACGTCGTGCAAGAATTTTTTACTTCCGTAATTTAAGAGGTAAAAAAGCAAGAATTAAAGAAGCAAGAAGAAAGTAATCGTAAGCATATAGAAAAAAACTCCGGCTATTTTCATAACCGGAGTTTTTTTTATGTTTTTTGTTAAAATATTCTTAGCCTGCAATTATTTTCTGGCGTACAGTTTCGTATAAAACAATACCACTTGCAACTGAAACATTTAGTGAACCTATTTCACCATACATAGGAATCGCAAATATTTCGTCGGCTTGTTTAAGATATTCAGGCGACACTCCCTCATCTTCCGAACCCATAATTATTGCAATTGGTCCCGATAATTCTGTTTCATAAATACTTTTATCTGCTTTTTCTGTTGCAGCACATATTTTTACTCCACTAC
>JBFFLX010000251.1:0-4117 GCA_041554435.1 Bacteroidales bacterium | reverse complement strand
TTGGATTTTGGGAACATATATTTATGGAATCCGCTATGTTTGCCAACTGTAAAGGAGGCGTAAATATCCGAATCGATAAGGTAAGTGGCATAATAACCCGGCTCGGCTACTTCCCTTTCGTGTATAAACTTTGAACCATATCCCTGCTTATAATTTTCGCCGTATACAACATTTGTTTTCAGTTCGCCAACGGAAGGAAATATTCGCACATCGCCATAATCGCCAACTCCTGTTCCGCTGAGATGTGTATGGCTGAACCCATAAACAATGCTATCGGAATAATGATATCCGGAACAACCATCCCAACTGTCTTTGCGGGTATCGGGACTGAGCTGAACCATCCCAAAAGGCATAGTGGCGCCGGGAAATGTATGTCCGTGACCACCAGTGCCAATAAAAGTGTTAACATTATAAAACGGAGTATCGGGTTTTTTTTTGCTGCATGAATTAAACAAAAAGCCCAGACTTATAATTGCAATAATCAAATAAAATGTTCCTTTTTTCATATGTGTTTATTGTATGATTATTTCTCTGTTTTGCTCTCAAAAGGATGATCACAATAGTTATAATCAAGTTCTTTATATATTTTGAAATGTTCTTTTATTCTGTTTTGAAATGAGTTCCAGTCCTTATGTATTGGATAGGTCCAGCAAACTTCTGAAAGCGCTGCCATACGAGGTAAAACCATGTATTCAACATGTTCGGGAGTTTCCATATATTCTGTCCATACATTAGCCTGAGTACCCAAAATATATTTCGATTCCTTCCTTGTTAAGGTGTCAGGAATGGGGTTATAAGAATATACTTTTTCGAGAGTTGTATAACCTCCTATTGCCAGAGGTTCGTTTTTTGGATCTGCCTGATAATGATCGAAATAGCAATGTGAACCCGGGGTCATAATGGCATAGTGATTTTGTTTTGCAGCAGCAATTCCACCATCGGTACCACGCCACGACATAATTGTTGCGTTGGGGGCTAATCCACCTTCCAGAATTTCATCCCAACCAATAATCTGACGGCCGTTATCATTTAAAAATTTCTCAATTCTTTGGATGAAATAACTTTGTAATTCATGTTCATCTTTGAGACCTTCCCTTTTGATGTTAGCCTGGCAAACATCACATTCTTTCCATCTGTCTTTGGGGGCTTCATCACCACCTATGTGAATGTATTTGGAAGGAAATAATTCCATCACTTCTGTCAAAACGTCTTCTAAAAACTTAAAGTTTTCTTCTTTAGTGCAATAAATATCTTTAAAAACTCCCCAGCGTTGGGCAACTTCAAAACTATCCGGCTTACAAGCCAACTCAGGATATGCGGCAAGGGCAGCCATAGAATGTCCGGGCATTTCTATTTCCGGAATAATATTTATTTTTCTCTCGGCAGCATATTTTACAATTTCTTTAATCTCTTCCTGAGTATAATATCCACCATAGGGTTTTCCGTCGTAAACATATGGAGTTTTACCACCGTGGCCGACCAGGGTTTGTTTTCTAAATGCCCCTATTTCTGTTAGTTTTGGGTATTTTTTAATCTCGATTCGCCAGCCCTGATCTTCTGTTAAATGCCAGTGAAAATTATTGAATTTATATAATGCCAAAAGATCTATATACTTTTTTATGAACTCTACAGGAAACATATGACGACCCACATCAAGATGCATTCCTCTGTATTTAAACATTGCATCGTCGGTAATTTCCAGTTCAGGTAAAACTATTATTCCACTTTCTGTTTTACTGGTCAGCATAAGCTGATAAAGCGATTGCAAACCATAAAATAATCCTTTATCGGTGGCAGCAAAAACTTTAATTCCTTTATCATCAATTAGCAACTTATAGCCCTCTTCTCCATACATGGAGATTTCGCCCAAATAAAATATGTTCAATGTATTTTCCGTATAATCATTATCTGATTTCACAAAATCAAGATCAAATTTTGTCTTTGCCAATTTTGTAAAATAATCGGCTAAGTCAATAATCGACTTATCGTCACGATAATTAATGGTCAATCTTCCTACAAGGGCAAGCCTTCCGCTGCCAATTTCAACTTGCTGAGGCTGCGGTATTATATCAATAGCCTTCTTGTCTCCTGAATTACAAGACATTAAACTAAGGCTTAACAGTATTACTGCTATCGTTAAGTTTCTCATAAAATAAAAATTTACTTCATAATTATTAGTAATAGCAAATGTAAATAATTTAAAAGCATTATCTTTAGAGTGTTAATATTAATGTATTTTTTCTTAGTAAATAAATTGTAAAAAGCATTATAATGAGAATTCTACTCAGCGGAGCAAATGGGTATGTAGGGAGGAATCTGCTTCCTGAGTTATTAAAAAATGGACATGAAGTAATTTGCTGCATGCGGGATAAATCCAAGCTAGATTTAAATAGCACAAAATCAAATGTTGAGATCTATGAAGTTGATTTTCTTAATAAATCCAGCCTTGACAAACTGCCAAAAGATATTGACATTGCGTTTTATCTCATTCATTCAATGTCGGGGAATTCTAATTTCGAGGAAAATGAAATAAAATGTGCGGTCAATTTTCGTGAATATTTGAGTGAAACAAAAGTTATACAGTTAATATATTTAGGAAGCATTTTAAATGCGAAATCGCTTTCTAAGCACATGAAATCAAGGAAAAAAGTTGAAAAAGAGTTATTGAAAGGGGATTATAATTTTACCGCTTTAAGGGCGGGAATTATTATTGGAAAAGGAAGCGCTTCATTCGAAATTATCAAAAATCTTGTGGAAAAACTTCCGGTAATTTTTGCGCCTTCTTATCTTCTAACAAAATGCCAGCCAATAGGATTGGATGATGCTGTGGAAATACTGCTAAAAAGTATTAATAATGATAATCTGTTTAACAGAGATTTCGATATTGGTGGTCAGGAAATTGTTACTTATAAAGATCTTTTGCTCATTTATGCGGAATGCAAAAACCTGAAAAGGCCTGTTATAAACATTCCTGTAAAAACACCATTTCTTTCTGCCTTTTGGTTGTTTTTGGTAAGTTCAACTTCCTATCGTTTGGCAAGGGCCTTGGTGGAAAGCGTTAGCATTGAATTCGTTTGCAGAAACAGTGAAATAAACCTTATTCTTAACATAAAACCACAGAGTATCCAGGAATCTGTGAGCAAAACCTGTTGAGGAGTTTTAAAATATTATTGACTAATTAATAGGTATGCTTTTTATAATATGATTCTGATGAGTAAAGTTTGTTCTCACCCTCAGCATAAAGTGCATAATTAAATCCGGGTTGTATGCTGTAGGCTCCTATTTCTCCTGTTTTTGACAAAGCCAATAGACCAATTTGATATTTTTTATGGTCGGGCACCTTATCAACTATTCTTTTAATTGCTTTTTCGCAAGCTTGTTGAGCACCAGCGCCATTACGCATTAGTTCCACAACTAAAAAAGAACCAAGAGTTTTCATTACCAGTTCACCCATTCCGGTAGCTGTGGCTGCTCCTATTTCATTGTCAACATAAAGTCCGGCTCCAATTATGGGAGAATCTCCTACTCTGCCTTTTAATTTAGCTGCTAATCCACTTGTGGTGCATGCGCCCGCCAAATCCTTATCATTATTAATTGCTAGTAAGCCTATGGTGTCGTGAAGTTCATTATGTTTTTCTTCCCAGTTTATTTCCGGTGTTTTATTCTCATTTTCAAGTAATTGTTTCCAACCCTTTATCGCATCTTCAGTCAGTAAATCTTCTTCTTTAAAACCATTTTCCACGGCAAATTTTAAGGCTCCGCTTCCCGACAGGAGAACATGAGGTGTTTCTTCCATAACCTTGCGGGCAACAGATATGGGATGTACAATATTCTCAAGAAAACAAACTCCACCAGCATTACCGTCGGGGCCCATAATACTTGCATCTAATGTTACTTTTCCTGTAATATCAGGATATCCTCCCAAACCAACACTATGATTTTTTGGATCTCCTTCAGGAATCATAACTCCTTTTTCCACCGCATCAACAACACTTCCTCCCGACTCCAGAACTTTCATCGACTCAGCATTAGCACCAATACCATGCGACCATGTGGAAAGTATGATTGGCAACTTATATGATTTCCCTGATGAAATTTTACTATTTCCTGCCTTAAG
>JBFFLX010000250.1:0-4137 GCA_041554435.1 Bacteroidales bacterium | reverse complement strand
TTACGTGTTGCAAGTTGCGAGTTAGTTTAGGATTTCACCTTTTAACTTTAGGCACTTATAAAATAGCGCACTCATAACTCATAACTCTATGAACTCTATGAACTCTATGAACTTTAGCGCACTTTTAACTTTAGGCACTTGTAACTCGATGAACTCTATGAACTCTATGAACTCCAGGCACTTTTTATGTTGCATGTTGCATGTCACAGCTTAGTCATTGGTTATCGATCTTTCGTAACATAATAGGAACGCGGATGACACAGATTTAGCGGATTATCGCGGATTCGTTTTGGATTTCACCTTTTAACTTTAGGCACTTTTTATTTTGCAAGTTGCATCCTGCCTGCCGGCGAGGCAGGGTTGCAAGTATCAGGTTCGTTTTGTGTTATAACTTTAGCGCACTTGTAAATTAGCGCACTCATAACTCATCCCGAGAACTCGGGATAACTCCATGAACTCGATGAACTCATAACTCTATGAACTCATAACTCGATGAACTCATAACTCTCTAAACTCCAAAACTCCTAAGCCGATAAAACCATCTTATTCTCCTCCACTATCTTACGAAGGTTAATAAGAGCATAACGCATCCTGCCCAAAGCAGTATTAATACTAACATCGGTTTGCTCGGCTATGTCTTTAAAACTAAGACCTACATAGCATCTTAAATACAATACCTCTTTCTGCTCTTCAGGAAGATGTTCCAGTAAACCCTTAACATCTTTGTGAATTTGATTCGTTACCAAACGTTCTTCAATTGATGGGTCGGTTAGTTTAATGGTGTCGAATACACTAACTTCAGGATTATAAGATTCCACGAAATTATGTTTCTTCTGTTTCCTGAAGTGATCTATCACCAGATTATGAGCAATTCGCATTACCCACTGGATAAACTTACCTTCATCGTTATACTTACCCGATTTAAGAGTATTTATAACCTTTACAAAAGTGTCTTGAAAAATATCGTCAGCCAGTTGTCTGTTTTTTACCAACATAAAAATGTAGGCGAATAAACGCGACTTATGACGATTGATTAGAGTTTGGAGGCTTGCGTGATTGCCCTCTAAATAAGTAGCAATTAAATCACGCTCCGTTGCTGATTCCAGATTCATATTTTACCAATTTCGTTAATATGTACAAAAAGGTAAATGTTTAATCGATAGCTTTCCTCCTATTAGTTTTTTATGAATTATTAAGTGCAAATATATGGATTAAACTGAAAAAAGCAAAAAAATTGATAATTTTGCAGTCATTTTTTTAAAATATGCCGAAAAACAACGATAATAACTTTATAAGAGTCATAAAATCAAGGGTTAACAACCTAAAGAACTTGAGTGTTGACATACCAAGAAAAAAACTAGTGGTGATAAGCGGACTATCAGGTTCCGGTAAATCATCTCTTGCATTCGATACTCTTTACGCCGACGGACAGAGACGTTATGTGGAAAGCTTGAGTTCCTATGCGCGCCAGTTCCTTGGCAGAATGGACAAACCCGACGTTGACGACATACAGGGTATTTCTCCTGCCATTGCCATCGAACAAAAAGTTAAAACCCGTAGCCCACGCTCTACGGTTGGTACTTCAACAGAAATTTATGAGTATCTTAAATTGTTGTATTCACGAATTGGTATTACATATTCTCCAATTTCCGGAAAAATTGTAAAAAGAAACAATACCACCGATATTGTAAATTATGTGGAAAGTCTTGAAGAAAACTGCAAACTTCTGGTTCTTTCTCCAGTTATTATCCCTGAGGGAAGAAGCGTTAAACAGCAGTTGGAAATACTTATGCAACAAGGTTTTACACGTATTCTGCTGAATAATGAAACCATTCGTATTGAGGATTTTATCTCTGATGCTTCAAAAGAAAAAAAGAATGATAAAATTTATCTGATAATCGATCGACTTGTAAACAGTAAAGATGATGATGATTTAAAATCGCGTATAGCCGATTCTGTTGAAACTGCATTCTATGAGGGTAAAGGCGATTGCTTTATCATGAAAATTCCTGACAATACTGTGGAGAAATTCTCCAATAAGTTTGAAAGAGATGGAATTGAATTTGAAGAGCCTTCAATAAATATGTTCACCTTTAACAATCCCTATGGTGCATGTAAGAAATGTGAAGGCTTTGGCAGTGTTATCGGCATAGATGAGGATTTGGTGATACCAAATAAATCACTTTCTGTATACGACGATGCCGTTGCCTGCTGGAAAGGAGAAAAGATGAGTGAATGGAAATACGCTATGATGGATGTTGCAGATAAATTTGATTTCCCCGTTCATCGTCCTTATTTCCAACTAACAGAAGACCAAAAAGAAATTCTTTGGAATGGAAATGACTATTTCGAAGGTATAAATCAGTTCTTCCAATATGTTGAGGAACAGACATATAAAATTCAATACCGAGTGATGCTTTCGCGTTACCGCGGAAAAACTGCATGTCCCGATTGTAAAGGCACACGCCTTCGTAAGGATGCTAATTATGTTAAAATTGCAGGAAAATCCATTTCCGATATAGTTAAAATGCAACTGAATGAACTTTATTCATTTTTCAAAAACATAAAATTAGACGATCACAAAACAAAAATCGCCAAAAGGCTATTAATAGAAATAAATAATCGTTTGGAATTTTTAAACGATGTGGGACTGGGCTATTTAACACTCAACAGACTTTCAAACACTTTGTCGGGTGGAGAATCGCAAAGGATAAACCTGGCAACATCTCTGGGAAGCAGCCTGGTTGGATCAATGTATATACTCGATGAACCAAGTATTGGTTTGCATTCGCGCGATACCGACCGACTGCTTACGGTTTTAAGGCGACTGAGGGATTTGGGAAATACGGTAATAGTTGTTGAACATGATGAAAAAGTAATTAAAGCGGCAGATAATATTATTGATATAGGTCCCGATGCCGGCGAACATGGTGGCGAATTGGTTTTTCAGGGCAACTTCGATGAATTGAAAGATAACGATATTAGTTATACCGCTCTTTATCTTACAGGCAGAAAGCAAATCGACTACTCTCCCATAAAACGAAAGTTCAGAAATTATCTGGAAGTTGAAGGCGCTATCGAAAACAACCTGAAATCAATAAATGTTAAGATACCTCTTAATATGCTTACTGTTATCAGTGGAGTTAGCGGTTCGGGAAAATCAACTTTGGTTAGAGATATTGTTTACCCTGCTTTGAAAAGGCATTTTGGTGGCTATTCCGACAGAGTAGGAAAATTTGCTTCCCTCAAAGGAGACCTTAACAGTTTAGGTTCAGTGGAATACGTTGATCAAAATCCCATCGGGAGATCATCACGCTCGAATCCGGCTACTTATCTTAAAGCATTTGATGAAATAAGACAATTATATGCTAATCAATCGCTTGCAAAACAAAGAAGATATAAACCGGGCTACTTTTCTTTTAATATTGCAGGAGGCAGATGCGATAATTGCGATGGTGAAGGAGAAGTAAAAGTGGAAATGCAATTTATGGCCGACATCCATTTGAAATGTGAAGTATGTAACGGAAAACGCTATAAAGAAGAAGTTCTCGACATTAAATATAAGGGCAAAAATATTTCTGATATACTTGAAATGACCGTTAATAATGCCATTGAATTTTTTGGTGAAGGAGATAAATTATCCTCCACAGAAAAGAAAATCGTAGAAAAAATATTGCCTTTACAGGAGGTAGGACTTGGTTATCTCCGACTTGGCCAATCATCAAACACCCTTAGTGGCGGAGAGGCACAAAGAGTAAAACTTGCTTTCTTCCTTTCCAAAGGAAGTGTGAATACTCCTACCCTTTTCATTTTCGATGAGCCGTCGACAGGGCTTCATATTCACGACATCAAGAAACTCCTCATCTCCATGAATGCTCTAATTGAAATTGGTCATAGCGTTATGGTAATTGAACACAATAACGAAATAATTAAATCCGCCGACTGGATAATCGATATGGGTCCGGAAGGTGGTGATAAAGGTGGTGAAATAGTATTTGAAGGTACTCCTGAAGATATTGTGAAATGTAAAAAATCACATACGGGGAATTATCTTGATGAATAATAGTTTCAGTTTTTTACAAACTTAGTACCAAAAATTTCTTTATCACTAAAAATTCTTAAAATATAGATCCCGGG
>JBFFLX010000249.1:0-4235 GCA_041554435.1 Bacteroidales bacterium | reverse complement strand
TTTTTGATATTCCCCATTTTTTATGCTTTGGAAATATTACTACTGTACAATTTATTCGATATGCCCATAAAATGGTATGTATTTTTAGGATCGCAAATATTAATTGCACCTTTAAGCTTGTGGTTACATAAAAATTTGGGTGCATTATATCAACAAATTATAATACTGTTCAAAAGAATAAGCAAACCACCCGTTTACAAAGATTTAGTTGACAGACGTAATTCTTTAGTTAAAGCTTTAAATGAAATTACTTTTTAAGGATTAAACCGTTAAAACGCTTTTTGTCGTTAATAACCTCCAATGCTGTTTTAATCTCTTTATCCATAGGGAATAAGACTTCAAAGTAGTCGGAGGTTTCATATAAATTTCTGGCCATCAACGCTTTTAACTGCATTTTAATAAAATCGATATTAGGATTTAACTCAGAATCTTCAACAGCAACATCCTTATCCTTTGCTAATTCCAAAAAGTTATTAAAATCATCATCACTAAGTGAAAATGAATCATTATACTTATCAAAATCAGAATATTTATTCAATAAATCTACTCTGTTTTTATCCAAATAATCATTAACATAAGTATTGAATATTCCTTTTCTTATGAATTGCGAAAAAAGTTCATTGTATCTTATCGAATCAAGAGGCACAAATATATCCGGCATTATGCCGCCACCGCCATAAACAGTTCTGCCATTATGTGTTGCATATTTCAAACTATCGGGGAAATTAATACTGTCGGGATGAATCAACTCACCATGTTCCATACGATGTTTAAAATCCGAGTAATATTCTTCATTACCACCATCATAGGGTTTTTGAATACATCTTCCTGATGGAGTATAATACCTTGCAATTGTAAGTCTTACAACAGACTTATCCGGGAGTTGCAAAGGTCTCTGTACCAGACCTTTTCCAAATGAGCGTCTACCAATTACAATTCCTCTGTCCCAGTCTTGTACAGCGCCAGTAACAATTTCTGAAGCAGAGGCCGAACCTTCATTAATTAAGACTATTAATTTACCATCTTCAAATTCACCTTCTTTGGTGGCTACTAATTCCTGTCGTGGCGAATGTATACCCTCCGTATAAACAATTAACTTATCTTCCGGAAGAAACTCATCACTAATTGACATTGCCGTACCAAGATATCCTCCTGAATTTGATCGTAAATCAAAAACCAAATTCTTCAAACCCTGCGATTTCAAATCCAGTAAAGCGTCATTTACTTCCTGTAAAGATGTTTTAGAAAACCTGTTTAACTTTATATATCCTGTATTATTATCCAGCATGAAAGCAGCATCCAAACTGTTAATAGGTATTTTATCTCTTGTTATCTCAAAGTCTAATAGCTCATTATTTCCATTGCGAAAAATTGAAACCTCAACTTTAGTACCCTTATCACCTCTGAGATGATCCATAACCCATTCATTGTTAATGTCTTCTCCATAGGCAATTTCACCATCAACTTTTAAAATCTTATCACCTGCCATAATACCAACCTTGTCGGAAGGGCCACCCGGAATTGGAGAAACAACTAGAATCGTATCCTTATAAAGCTGAAATGTAATACCAACTCCTTCGAAACTTCCCTTTAAAGGCTCATCTGCCCTTTCAACATCTTCTGCAGAAATATAAGCTGAATGCGGATCTAACTCTTTAAGAGTTTGAACAATAGCAGCTTCAACAACGCCAGACATGTCCAAAGTATCCACATAATAGTTGTTAATATAATATAACAGAGTTGAAATCTTTCGAGTAGTTTTATTGGCGTCGAGTTCTTTGACATTGTTATCGTTTCTAGAATTTAACTGAGCCAATAAAGTAATTGGCATCAATAAACCCATAATGAAAATCATTTTTCTTAATCCGTACATCTTAATATCGTTCAATTATCAATTTTAAAACGCAAAGTACTACAAACTGTTGCAATAAATTTTAATTGTTAAGATAATATGTATTCAATTTAACTTTTTTTTACATTTACAACTATCAAATTACTATTAAATCACTCGATTATGATAAATCGATTCACCTATTTCCTTGTTTTCATATGCTTAGTTAATATAAATGCTAATGCCAATGATACTACTACATTAAAAATAAAATATAGAAAGTCGGTAAACTTATATTATCAGGCGGGCAAAGTTTTACCCACTAATGATTTTGTAAAAGGGCAAAACGCGAGCAATCAGATAATTGACTATTATCAGGCATTTTCAGTACAATACGGAGTTGAAACAGACGGAAGTAAGATTTGGCAGCAAAACTATTCTTATCCCACATGGGGCTTTGGCTTCTATACAGCTAATTTCTTCAATAAAACGGAATTAGGTACTCCATCGGCGCTTTATGGTTTTTTTAGAGCCCCATTTTACAGATTCAATAAATGGAGCATAAATTATGATGTTGGATTTGGTTTAACTTACAACTGGAATAAATATGACCAGATTGACAACCCATTTCAATACGCTATAGGATCCAGCAAAACAGTTTTCATAGATGTTGGATTTGGTTTAGAGTTTTATTTAGGGAAGCATTTTTGTTTACTACCTGCATTTAGTTTTACACATTTTTCGAATGGGGCTACCAGAGTACCAAATATGGGAATAAACCTTTTCTCTCCAAGGATAGGATTAAAATATATTTTCAATGAAAGACCTAAATTTATTGTTAAGGATATACCAAAATACAATAGTGAATGGGAATATATAGCATTGTTAACTTATGCCTCAAAACAGTTAGCTTTCGACACCACTCAAGTCGAGGGGAACGAAGGCTATATGGCTGAAACCTACAATATTGTAACTTTTTCAACCGGAATTAACCGACAAATATCCAGAAAAGTTAAATTTGGATTGGGCATGGATTTTGGTTACGATGGAGCATGGAACTCCTATATCAGTTATAAAAATGGAGTAACAGAAAGCAGGAATGTGGAAAATGCCAGTAAGTTTAACCTTGGAATATATGGCGCATTCGAATTGGTGATTCATAAACTTTCAGTTATTGCACAGCCGGGTTGGTATGTTTATCGTTCAGAATGGAATGTGCCTGACAAAGATTTAAGCACAGGAGATATTCCACCACGAAGAAAATCGGAAGGCAGTTACCAGCGATTAGGTATTAAATACCACATATTTGATAACTTATTTGCGGGAATAAATATCCGTGCTTATGATTTTGGTATAGCCGACTATATAGAATGGAATGTTGGATACAGAATTAAATGGAGATAATGATTAGTAATAATCTCCCTTCATCAAATAATTTGTAACATAATCTTCCACACCTTTTTCAAGGCTGGTAAATCCTGCTGAATATCCTGCATTTATCAGTTTAGTCATATCGGCTTCGGTGAAATACTGATATTTATCTCTTATATCTATAGGAGTATCGATGAAAGTTATCGCCGAAGGCAAATCCATTGCCTTAAAAGTGGCATTTACCAGATCGATAAATGTTCTGGCTTTTCCGGTTCCCAAATTATATAAACCCGATACAGGTTTATTTTTCATCAGGAATAAAATTACATTAACCACATCTTTCACGTAAACAAAATCGCGTAACTGTTCTCCATCTTTAAACTCGGGATTATGCGACCTGAATAATTTCATGCTCCCTTTTTCATTAATCTGCTTATAAGCATGAAGAATAACCGATGCCATACGTCCTTTATGATATTCGTTGGGGCCATATACATTGAAAAATTTCAAGCCTGCCCAAAATGGCGGTTGCTTTTCTTGTTTCAAAGCCCATTTATCAAAGTCATTTTTCGATTCTCCATAAGGGTTTAAAGGTTTTAGTTTTTCTACTATATCATGGCTGTCTTTATATCCAAATTCACCAAGGCCATATGTTGCTGCTGAAGATGCATATATAAGAGGTATATTATATAAGGTACATTTTTCCCAAACTTGCTTTGTATAATTGAGGTTTAACTTATCGAAAACCGATTTGTCGAATTCTGTTGTATCGGTTCTTGCACCTATATGTATAATGAATTCTACGCTTTGGTAATTGTTATCCAACCAACCTATAAAATCATCACGATTAACTTTATCCAGATAATTTTTATTTTCAAAGTTTTTGTTTTTCCCGGGATTTGAGAAATCATCCGATAAAACAACATCATTAATGCCTTTTATATTAAGTTCCTTAAGTAAAACACTTCCTATAAATCCGGCAGCACCTGTAAGTACAATCATTTCTTTTGTTTTTTGCAAAAGTAGGATAAAA
>JBFFLX010000248.1:0-4276 GCA_041554435.1 Bacteroidales bacterium | reverse complement strand
ACAATAATTTTAACTTTACCGAATTAATTTTAATAGAATTTTATCTGAAATGAACTATATTTTATTCGACGGACCCCAAAGAGAAAACCTTTTACCACTTACGTTTACACGTCCTGTTGCCGAAATCAGAATTGGCATTACAACAATAAAAGAAAAGTGGGAAACTCTACTAAATGAAACTATCTCAGTTCTCACTGAGGATTATTTATCAAAAAAATATCCTTTAAAAAAAGGAGATGAAAATATACTTATCAATGCGGCTGTTCTACCCGATGATGAACTGATTAAAGAGATAAATAATTTAGTTTCAGGAGAATCGCTTGTAAAAGATAATATGTTGATAGCAAGCAGGATAGATGGTGATTTTGACGAATACAATCTTCCGGAAGGAAGAATAAAACAATATGTTTCAGAAATCGATTTGCTGGAAAACAGTTGGGATATATTTTCAAAAAATGAAAAATACCTGATCTCCGACTTTAACATTATTACCAAAGGAAGAAAATCATCTGCCATTAGCGAAACCAATAATATAATAGGAGACAGAAATTTAATTTTTATAGAAGAAGGCGCCAAAGTTGAATATGCCTATTTAAATACTTCCGCAGGACCAATTTATATTGGCAAAGATGCTGAAGTTATGGAAGGCAGCAAGATAAGAGGTCCGTTTGCATTATGCGAACATTCTACTCTTAAAATGGATGCGAAAATTTACGGTGCAACTACCATTGGTCCGCATTGTAAAGTTGGAGGAGAACTAAATAATGCTGTTTTCTTTGGTTATGCCAACAAAGCCCACGATGGATTTTTAGGAAATGCTGTTATCGGTGAGTGGTGTAATTTAGGTGCCGACACAAATAATTCGAACCTAAAAAACACCTATGAAGAAGTAAAAATGTGGTCGTATCCCAAAGGTGGATTTATAAAATCAGGATTGCAATTTTGTGGTTTGATTATGGGAGACCATTCAAAATCAGGCATAAACACCATGTTTAATACCGGAACAGTGGTTGGTGTTTCATGTAATATTTACGGTTCCGGTTTCCAAAGGAATTTTATTCCATCATTTTCATGGGGAAGCCCTGCGGGGATGAAGCCCTATAATTTAAATAAAGCATTTCAGGTTGCTGAAGCGGTATATCAACGCCGTGGCAAACCCTTCGATGATGTTGAAAAAGATATTTTCAGGCAGATTAATGATATGGAGATTGATCAGAGGAGATGACTTGAAGTGTCTGGAGTTCATCGAGTGCCTAGAGTTCATCGAGTTCATCGAGTTATGAGTTAGAACCAAAACGGATCCGCGGGAATCCGCTGAATCCGCATTATCCGCGTTCCTATTTAGACGAACATTCATCAAACAGGAATCAAGTAACATTAAGGAGATTTCTCGTCGTCGTTCCTCCTCCCACGAAATGACATTTTGGAATTTATTGAGTTCATAGAGTGCCTTGAGTTCATAGAGTTCATCGAGTTCATCGAGTTAAAAGTTATAACCAAAACGAACCTGCAACATGAATCATGCAACTTGCTATTTTAGCCTTTAGCCTTTAATTCTAAAATTGCAACAAACTCAATTGGCATTATAGTTGTCAATTATAAAAGCTCTGATTTGATTTGTGTAAAAAATAAATTATTGTTTTTGTAAACTGCTTTAAATCAGTTAATTAAATTTTGAAAAAAGATAGTCGTTTTGTTGTTGTGACATTATGGCGCAAACTTTTAAATATTATATGGATAAAATAATCAATTTGACAGATATAATGGATGCAGAAACCGAATTTTTTCCTTTGTTATCTTCGGAAGATGAAGAATTAATGAATTCGGAAGAAGTTCCCGGTGACTTGCCAATATTACCATTAAGAAACACAGTTTTATTTCCGGGTGTTGTAATACCCATTACGGTTGGTCGTGATAAATCAATTAGTTTAATAAGAGAAGCTTACAAAGGAAGTAAGGTTATAGGTGTTGTTGCTCAAAAGGATGCCGATATTGAAGATCCTGTTGCAGAAGATTTAAATAAAGTAGGAACAGTAGCCCGCCTTATTAAAACACTTCAAATGCCCGATGGTAATACCACAGCCATTATTCAGGGTAAGAAACGCTTCGAAATAAATGAAATTACTCAGGAAGACCCGTATTTTAAAGCTCAGGTTAAAAACTTTGAGTCAGACAATAAGGCTCCTGAAACAGAAGAATTTCAGGCTCTGATTTCTTCTCTTAAAGATATGGCGATTCAGATTATTGAGAAATCACCAAATATTCCTACAGAGGCGGTTTTTGCATTAAACAATATAGAGACTGCTGCTTTCCTTGTTAATTTTGTTTGTTCAAATCTGAATGCAGATAATAAAACCAAACAAAATCTTTTGGAAATTTCTGATGTTGAAGAACGTGCCAATAAAGTATTAGGCATACTCACCAAAGAATTACAAATGGTTAACCTTAAGACTGACATTCAGAAAAAGGTAAAAACCGATTTAGATAAGCAGCAACGCGATTACCTTCTTAATCAGCAACTTAAAACCATACAGGAAGAATTGGGTGGCGGTCCTCACGACAATGAAATTAAAGAGTTGGAAGCCAAAGCGGCCAAGAAAAAATGGTCGAAAGAAATAGCAAAAACTTTTAAATCTGAACTGCAGAGACTTCAAAGGATGAATCCTTCTGCTGCTGAATATTCAATTCAACTTAATTATCTTGATGTTTTGGTAGAATTACCCTGGGATGAATTTACCAAAGATAATCTGGATTTAAAACGCGCTGATAAAATACTGAATGAAGATCATTACGGACTTGAAAAAATCAAGGAGCGAATAGTAGAATATCTGGCGGTTTTAAAACTTAAAAATAATATGAAGGCCCCCATACTTTGTTTTGTGGGCCCTCCGGGAGTTGGTAAAACTTCACTTGGTAAATCCATTGCCAGAGCTCTGGGAAGAAAATATATCAGAATGTCGCTTGGAGGTGTTCGCGACGAGGCAGAACTCAGAGGTCACCGAAAAACATATATTGGTGCCATGCCAGGCAGAATTATCCAAAGCCTTAAAAAGGCCAAGGCTTCCAACCCTGTGTTTATGCTCGACGAAATTGATAAGGTAAGCGGAAATACTTATAGTGGCGATCCGCAGGCTGCATTATTGGAAATACTTGACCCTGAGCAAAATTATCATTTTTATGATAATTTCCTTGAGGTAGAATACGATTTGTCGAGGATAATGTTCATCGCAACAGCTAATACTCTTTCAACCATACATCCTGCTTTGAGAGACCGTATGGAGATAATCGATTTATCAGGTTATCTTTTAGAAGAGAAGATAGAAATAGCAAAACGTCACCTTATTCCAAAGCAACTTGAAGAACACGGTGTTAAAAAAACTCAGGTTAAGTTTAACAAGGCAGTTTTGGAAAAGATTATTGAGGATCACACCCGTGAGGCAGGAGTGAGATTGCTGGAGAAGCAGGTTGCAAAAATTATCCGTAACCGTGCCAAATTCATAGCAATGGATGAGGAATTTGATTCTAAAATTTCTCTGGAAGATGTGAATAAAGTTCTCGGACCTCCTCGTTTTCAGAAGGATAGAAATATCAATAACGATATAGCAGGAGTGGTAACAGGTTTAGCCTGGACGGCTGTTGGTGGTGAAATTTTATTTATAGAAGTAAGTTTGAGTAAGGGAAAAGGTAATCTCAAACTCACCGGTAATCTTGGTGATGTAATGAAAGAATCTGCCAGCATTGCTTATGAATACTTAAAAGCACATTCAGGTTTGCTGGATATCAATCCTGATGTATTCGATAAATGGAATGTTCATATTCATGTTCCGGAAGGTGCCACTCCTAAAGATGGTCCTTCGGCAGGTGTAACTATGTTAACAGCCCTGGCATCAGCGTTTACGCAAAGAAAGGTGAGAGGAAAAATGGCCATGACAGGTGAAATTACCCTGAGGGGAAAAGTTACCCCTGTTGGTGGTGTGAAAGAAAAAATTCTCGCTGCTAAGCGTGCTAAAATAACTGATATACTTCTTTCTAAGGAAAATGAGAAAGATATAAGAGAGATAGAAGATTCCTATATCAAAGGTGTTAATTTCCACTATGTTGATAATATGACAGAAGTGTTGAAATTCGCACTGCTTAATGAAAAGGTAAAGAATCCTTTAGAAATTGGTTAGCAAAATTTAATAAGTTAATTTCCCTAATCATAAATATCAGCTTTTTATTCTCTATTTTTGAAAATCACTTTTCAGAAATATGAGCAGAAGCATTTTATTTTCTT
>JBFFLX010000247.1:0-4283 GCA_041554435.1 Bacteroidales bacterium | reverse complement strand
TGTTGTAAAAAAGGAAAATTAACAGTGGAAAAGCACAACCTCAATTGTAAATTAAAAAATCGAAATTGTTTTACCCAAAACCACGAAGTGGTTTCAGAAAAATAACCATAGGAGAATCCTATGGACAATAAGCTGATATTCAATCGATACCCCGAAGGGCTTACACTTAAATATCAAATATTATATAAGAGTTAATTCTTCCAGAAGTAATAATAGTTAAACCACTGCAGAGGATATTTTTCTATTATTCTCTCCAGTTGACTAATATATCTTACCAGCAAATTCTCTGCAATCAGATTCCTGTCTTTTAGCGTTTTAGCTTTTTCTGGTTTAAAAGGTTCGTCAGCATAAAAATGATAATGCGATGAACTTTCTTTCAATGCATTAACGTAGCAAATTGGCTTATTGTATTTTGCTGCTATCAAGAAGGGGCCTAGTGGAAATTCAGCATCCAAGCCAAAAAATTTCTTTGTCAGAGTATTAGTCCCAGGTAGAAACCTATCGCCATGCATGGCAACAATCTCATTATTTTCCAGTGCAGTTTTTATCTTGAAGAGGTGTGAAAAGTCGTCGGATATGGGTATTATTATCATCTTTTTTTCACTCATAACTTCGTCGAGCATTGATTTAATTTTTTCATGCTCTGCTTGAAGCATTACTATGTGAACTTTTTTATTTATTCGTTTAAGTAAATGTCCTGCTATTTCCCAGTTTCCAATATGTGCACCTACCAACAGCCCACCTTCATTTTCAGCCATTTTTACAATATGTTCTTCTCCATCGAAATCAAAACTAAATTTATTAGGAAGTCCCGACATAAGAACAACCTTATCGATTATAGTCTGGCCAAAAATATAGAAGTTTTTCAGGGTAGAAATGGTAGATTTAAATTGGCCGTACTTATGCACATTTTTAAAATACCATATAAGTGGTTTTCTTGCTTTAGAAACAAAAATAAAGAAATACAGGGATACAAAATTCAGGAAGAAATAGGCAAATTTAATACCGGGCCAACGTAAAATCTGAATAAAAAACCAATATCCAAATTTACCTCCTCTGGTTTTGCCCTGCCATGACGACATTAGTTCTTTTGTTGCTCAAGAATAAAATTATATAAATCGTCAAGTGTTTTAATTTTGACCATCTGTTCGCTTGTTACTTTTAGTCCAAATTCTTTTTCTACAACAACAGCAATATCCACAAAATCAAGACTTTCAATATCTAAATCATCTTTCATTAATGCCTCAGGCATTAACTGGTCCTTCTCTAATTCGAATTCTTCAATTAAGAATTCATTCACCTTTTCTACTACGTAGTCTTTTCCCATCAGTTATTATCAATTAATCTTTTACAACATGCAAAAATACAAATTGTTTCAATTTAATTGAAATAATTTGCTTGAAATAAAAAAAATTATAATTCGTCGGATTTAAGTATTTTAATCATGCCTCCGATATCCAACAAACGGATTATGAAAGCGAAGGCCAAACCACCTGCCAGCATAAGGCTCATACCAATCAACCAGTTTATATGAACATAATTTGTAATAATATAGCCCATCAACAACAGTAATAAAATAAGCCACAAAAATTTAAAAATAAAATTATAATCAACTTTAATTTTAAATATTTTTATGGCTACCCACATTTGCAAAATTGCACTACCACCCTGTGCTGTCAAGCTTGCCCAGGCAGATCCTATGGCCATAAACTGAGGAATAAAAATCAGGTTAACAACAATATTAGTTATCAAACCTACCATAGCAATGATGTTGAGACTTTTTAAACTTTTGTTGGCTGTAAGCAACGTCCCAAAAATATAATTTGATGATATTGCCACAAAACTAAACATCAATATGGTTAATATTGTTGACGACTGGGTAATTCTAAGGGCAAACTCTGAGGCCGACTCAGTTTCGAAACGATGGTACATCAGGTTCATTATCTCAGAAGCAAAAAAGCCTGAAGTAATTGCAATTATTATTGCTCCACTAATTAATATTGAAAATGAAAGTTTTATAATCCCATTAACCGACTTCCCCTCCTTTATCATTTTAGAGAAAATGGGTAATAAAAGAACAGAAAACAAGAGAGCAAAATTTTGTCCTGCATCCAGCAAGCGGAAAGCCTGTGCATACACACCTACCTGATAATCACCTAAATCCCCTGGTAAAAGTTTTTTTATCAAAACCGGATCAATGCGGTTGTAAAAACTCATTAAAAGAACCAATAAGGCAAATGGTAAACTTTTCTTAATAATAACAATAAAAAAAGTAACATTCCAATTTAGATGAAGGCGCCCCGACTTATTAAGAACAGCAATTAATGCAACTATAGCAGTTATTGCATAAGCAAGAGTTTGTGAATATACAAACCATTCGATACTAAATTTTATGCTAAACAAACTTGTCCACACCAAAATACCTACTATAAGTATCATCAGAACTCTGTCGAGAACCGACAAAAAACTATCTGTTTTAAACAGCAGGAGCCCGCTAATATTCGATCTTAAGTAAAGAATAAAAGAGAGCAAAAACTGATTAAAGCCAACCCAGGTCAATAAGTATAATTCCCTTCCACGATAGCCCCAAGCATAGGCTATTATGATTATTATCACTGCATAAAAAACTCCAAGCAATAATTTCAGCGTACCTATACCGGCAAAATGCTTTCTTAATAACTGCGTATTTTGAGCGATGTTACGGTTATTAAAGTTTGTTATTCCCAGATCGAGGAGTATATAAAATAAAAACGAGAAACTAAGAATGGCCGAGTAAAATCCATATTCTTCAGGGCCCACTACATTTTGCACCTTACGATCTACCCCTAAAATCCAAAAGGGCTTAACCAATAGGTTTAGAAAAAGTAATAATGCCAGATTTTTTACAAACTTCTTTTGCATCATTGCAAATGTAGATAGAAAATTATTATTTAATTAAACCCCATTTTTTAATTCTTATTGCGCCTCTACAACATTAATATCCAGAGTAAATTCTTTTAAAGTTGGTTCATTGATGTCGAAACGACTGCCATACTCCATAAAAAAATTTGTGTTTCCAGTATTAATTGCCCTAAAACGAATAGTCAATGTGCCAGTTGCTCCAACAGAGCCATCATCCGAAAGCATATAATTTGGTTTTCCAACCCTTGATATTATTGAATCGTTATAAACTGTTTTACGCCAAACATTTCCGGTGGATGCATTTGCGGGCAGTTGTATTTTAAGCATTTGCCCCTTCATTAGTGTAATTGTTTTTCCGGAATCTTTGTATGTCAAAAACATCTCCTTACAGGAGTAAATTAATGGAATAACCAATATTAAACTGAAAACAAGAAACTTCCTCATAACTAAGTATTGAATAATTTTGGCCTCAAAGATAATTATTCGGGAATTAAAAAATGAAAATCGACAAATCTCTGTATTAACAGAATAATAATATATTTTAGCCGCAATATAAATTGGAATGAAAAGAACAATATCGCTA
Organism: Bacteroidales bacterium; assembly: GCA_041554435.1. Classification (GTDB taxonomy): domain Bacteria; phylum Bacteroidota; class Bacteroidia; order Bacteroidales; family F082; genus BM524. The sequence goes on along the minus strand of JBFFLX010000247.1, from coordinate 799 downwards.
GTCATTATAATATTATTATTTAGTACATATGCCACAGCATCTTATTCAATAAATAACAGATGTGCTGATGCCTGGTTTTTGTTAATGGATTTTCAGTTTAGCAAAGCAAAAAAACTAATTGCAGAAGAACTAAAAGAAAATCCAGAAAACTATTATGCCTATTATCTCGATCAAAATTGTGATGCATATTCATTATTGATGAACTCCAATGAGGAAATGTATGAAACGTTTTTAGATAATTATTATGAAAGGCGGGATATTATGGATGGTAAATTTGAAGATTCTCCATATTATTTATCCTGCAAAGCAGAAATGGAGTTGCAGGCTGGCATTTTTAATATTATTTATGGCGATCGCTTAAGTGGGTTAAGAAAAGCATATGCTGCATATAAAAATACTTTCCGAAACCTCGAAAAATATCCTGATTTTAAGCCTTCATTAAAACTAGATGGTTTTTTTAATGTAGCCATTGATAATTTACCACCCTTTGTGAAATGGGCTGTGTCAGCATTTGGGGTTAAGGGCAATACCGATTATGGTTTTGATTTATTGGTAAAAAATTATGAAAATCAAAGAGATCAAAAAGGAATAAATGCAGAATCAGCTCTCTTTGTTATACTTGCCGCAAAACTGAATAAAAGTCCGGAACTTGTTTATGATTTTACTAAGCAACTTGATTCATCAATTTCAGGTTTATTCGTTTTAAAATATTTTACAGCGAATATTGCATACCGAACAGGGAAAAACGAAGAAGCATTAAATAAAATGCTTGAAATTAATATTGTTGAAAATTCAGAAG
>JBFFLX010000246.1:0-4297 GCA_041554435.1 Bacteroidales bacterium | reverse complement strand
AGAATTGTATTAAACCCGGTTTATGCAATAGGAAGTAAGGAACGAGCTGAACTATTGCATTAGCAAGGGTAATCCCGATTTAGAGTTTCACCATTTTGGTTTTTACAAAATGGATGAAAGTCTTAGTCGATATGCAATAGAATGCTTTTTTAGGTTCTATTGCATATTTAGGGTTAAAACAAAAAAAAGAGTAATTTTATTGAGTTATTAGGTTTTTAAACTAATTCCAGAACGGTAATTTCCGGAAGTATACCTATTCTGCCAGGATAACCAATAGAGCCTATACCTCTATTAACATACAGATGGCGGGAAGATTTCTCATCTTTATACAATCCGGCCCAGTATTTATAAAGCCATTTGGCAGGGCTCCATTTGAAATTTTTACTTTCGAAACCAAACTGGAAGCCATGGGTATGACCTGAAAGTGTTAATGCAATATCATAATTTTTAGGAATAATAACTTTCTCCCAATGGCTGGGGTCGTGCGATAAAAGGATTTTAGCTGCTGCATTTTCTGCTCCTTCTATTGCTTTACTAATGTCTCCATGGCGGGGAAAGCGTGGGTTTGCACCCCAGTTTTCAACGCCAATTAACGCTAAATCTCCTTCTTCAGATCTGTATATTTTATTCTCATTTCGTAGTAATTCCCATCCCATTCTATCGTATAAATCATAAAGATCCTGCATGTTTTTCTGCTTGCTTGCTTTATCAGGCCAGTTTACATAATCTCCATAATCATGATTACCCAAAATGGTTAAAACTCCATTTTTGGCTTTTAGATTTTTAAGAATGTTCTCATATCTATATGCTTCCTTGGTGGAGAAGTTTACCAAATCTCCGGTAAAAACTATTAAGTCAGCATTCATATCATTAATCATATCAACTGCCTGCACTAAAGGTTTTGGCGTTGTCCAGCTACCAAGATGCATATCAGAAATCTGAACAATTTTAAATCCTTTAAAAGAAGAGGGCAAATTATCGATTTTGATTTTTTCTTTGAAAACCACAAACTGGTAAACCCATTTAAACATGCCTGTAAACATGGTTCCCATAACTAAACCTCCGGTAACAAATCCCATATACTGTAAGAATTTACTCCTGCTCATTCCTTCGTTTTCCTTCACAATATTCTGTCGGTTATCCTTACTAATCAGATGAATTAACTTCGACATAAGTCGCAGAAAATCAGCAAGCAGTAAGAAGAAAACGGGAAGCATTTTGGAAACATAAAATACTATTATTATCCCAAACCAGATAGTTCTGAAAGGGTCATTCCATTGGGTAATGGGAACAAATACAGCGCCCACCATAATAAAAATTACCATTGCCAGTGGCAGCCAGTAAAATGAAATTATTAATACCCTGAGCCAAATTGTATTACTGAATATTTTTTTTGTAATGGAACTCCACAGATATAAATCGGCAAAGAAAAGTATTACCATAAACACAAACTGCCCTGTATATTTTGGCATGTAAGCATTTAGTAATAAGTAACCTAAAACCAATAAAATTGGTGTGAATATAAGAGAAAGCCTAAGCTTCATATGTTTCTAAAGTATTGATAATAAGATGTTTTTATAATCTTATGCATTATCCTTAATATAATTTACTAATCCTCTTGCTTCGAAAATTCCAATGATTTTTTCCGGAAGCGGCGCAAAAGTAAATATTTTTTCTGCAATAGAAACTTTTCCTTCTGTTAAAGAAACATAAACATCATCGCCTGGTTTATAAGCATCTACGGCTTCAGGCAACAAAATAATTGGCAATCCCTGGTTTACCGAGGAACGGTAAAATATTCTGTTTACCGATTTGCAAATAACGGCTTTAACACCTGCATGAGCTAATCCAACAGCAGGATGTTCGCGTGAACTACCACAACCAAAATTTGCTCCGGCTAGTATTACATCACCACTTTGTACTCTTTCGGTAAAGTTTACATCAAAACCTTTAAAAAGATGAGGCATAATACTTTCAGGATCAGAACTTAGTACTGAATAAGTTAAGTTGCCGGCAAACATTTGATCGGTATTTAAGTTGTTGGCATCGGTATAATTCCAAACACTATTAATTCTTCTGTTATCGTCATCGTCGATACTTACGGAATTTGTTTGTTCTTTTTGGTATGGGAACTTGTCCTTTGATTCGTAACCTCTTGGATCTACAATTTCACCTGCTAATGCCGAATAAGCAACAGTTGCCGGCGAGGCAAGATAAACGAAGGATTCTTTATTACCCATTCTGCCTTTGAAATTACGGTTTGCCGTAGAAATTACATTATATCCGTCGGCAGGTATCCCCTGCCCTGTTCCCAAACAAGGACCGCAACTGGCGGCCAGCACATTTGCTCCGGCATCCATAAAAATTTCGATTAGTCCTTCGGCCATCGCTTGTCGGTAGATTTTCTGACTGGCAGGAACGATAACCATCTGAAATCCCTCGGGAACTTGTTTTCCTTTTAGTATTTCGGCAACTATCCTTAAATCTTCAAGTCTTCCATTTGTACATGTTCCCACAAGAGCTTCGTCGAGTTTTGTTCCGGCAACTTCAGAAACTGCTTTTACATTGTCAACATGATGTGGAGCTGCAACCAGAGGAAATATTTCCGATAAATCTATCTCAATCTCTTTCGCATAAGCAGCACCTTCATCAGCCCAAACACCTTCAAAACCTTCTCCTGTAAACTCTTTTAAAACCTCATCATTTGGAAAAACAGCATTTTTTGCACCCATTTCCGATGCCAGATTAGCCAAAGTCATCCTCTGGTCGATGGTGAGATTTTTCACACCGTCGCCATGATATTCTATTGACATATAGTCGGCACCGCTGGATCCTATCATTCCAATTATCCATAATGAAATGTCTTTGGCATAAACACCTTCCTTAAGTTTTCCTGTTAAAGTAACTTTGAGTGATTCGGGAACTCTGAACCATGTTTCTCCCTGGCTCCATAAACCGGCAGTTTCTGTCCTGTCGATTCCGGCAGCAAAAGCATTGAAAGCCCCTGCAGTACAGGTATGGCTATCGCTACCAACTATAACCTGGCCAGGCTTCGCATAATCAGCCATTATCTGGTGGCAAATACCTTTGCCTGCATCATGAAAATTCTTGATCCCCTGATCTTTAACGATTTCTCTGATAGCGTGATACTGATTGGCAATTTTTGCCGTTGGAGGCGGAGCATTATGATCCAGCACTATCAATAACTGATCGGGATCGCCAACATTATTACCACCCATTTTACGGAAGGTGTTAAATATGCTGGAAGTATTATCGTGCGACAGAATTATGTCAGGTCTTTTAAAAACTATGCTGCCTGCAGGCTCATTAAATATTTTTTCGACGAAAGTTTTTTTCATGATTATCAGTTTTGCTAATTATGCCATTAATTTTTCAAATTATTACAAATTGAACAACACAAAATTAGATTTTTAATTAGAATATCATCTGCTTTTTTAACAGAAAAAAATAATTATAAAATATTTAACTTTTGGAAATTTTTTATGATTGCCGGAGTTTTAACTAAAAATCATTTAATAGTATTGTAATTTAATATCCATTTTCAAAAATCCCACAATGGGCTATTGATCAAGCATATTCAGACTTTAGTATTCAAAATAAAAATTTTCAAAAAAATCAAAAAAAATATTTGAGAATTAAAACAAATAATTACTTTTGCACTCCCAAACAGGAGAGGTGGGAGAGTGGCTTAATCCACCAGTTTGCTAAACTGACGTACGGGAAACTGTACCGGGGGTTCGAATCCCCCTCTCTCCGCAAAAGGAAACCTGCACATCGGTAGATGTGCAGGTTTTATTGTTTTCAGGCGTGTCAAATCCTAATTTGACTAAGGCTGAAAACAATAAAACCTGGAATCCTCTTTGAGGATTCAGGTTTCTATGCTTGCAAAGGATAACCTATTGGGATCATTGAAAATAATCCCCCTAAAACATAATTTAAATCTCATTGATAATAAATGTTTTGTAATGCTTTTTGTATCCTTCGGAAAACAAAAATCCGTCCAAAACTTTGACTACGGACATTCTTTTACCCCGCCATTCTGGCGGGGCTACCAACATTAAACTCCTACGGAGCTTTTTTTAAATAAAGTCATTATTTCATATTAGCAAATAAATCATAGGGCAACATCTTCTATGCTTGCCCAGGATAACCTTCCGGGATCATTGAAAATAATCCCCCCTAAAACATTATTAAATTACAATCTCATTGATAATAAATGTTTTGTAATGCTTTTTATGCCTTTCGGAAAACAAATTATTGAAGATAATGTTTGATT
>JBFFLX010000245.1:0-4341 GCA_041554435.1 Bacteroidales bacterium | reverse complement strand
TGGTGTATTATGGATGTTTGAACAACCAAAATGAAATCCTATAATTATAATAAGAAGTAAAATACTTATCGGTTTAATATTTTCTCTCATAGTGTAATATTCTTTCTTTTACTAATTGTAGCATAACGGTTTGAATATAATGCGTGACGCATCTTGTTCAAAAAGTGTCTTTGGTTTATTATTTTGATGTAGTCGATTCTTTTTCTTTGAAAAAGGAACGGCGGCATGAATTATATTTGTTGTTAGGCAAAGTACATTATTTAGAATCCTTTTTGTTTTTTTTTATAGAGGTAAAAATATTAAACCGTGTATATGGTTTATTCTTAATAACATTTATTGTATTATGAATCGAAATTATTACTCCGAGAATAATTCCTAAATAAATCAAATATGGATTATTAATGAAGTCTTGATATTGAAGGAAATAATAAATTAGGAGTCCTGGCAAAATAAATACCAACAAAATAGTTAGTTGAAAACCAACAACCTCATGGAAATGATTTGTTATCCCTTCCACTCTATGTTTTAAATTTTTCCAAATTAAAAAAGTAGGTATAAAAAGTGGTACCAAACCGCTTAAATGAATCAATCCTAATAAGAATCTATCTTCTGTTGCTTTAATTTCTTTATCTTCAATGGATTCAACTTCGACGAATAAACTATAATCCACTTCCAATGCTTTCGCAATCATTTGTAGTGTATAGGAGCGTGGATCTACTTCGCCTTTCTCAATACGCTGAATAGTTCTTGCACTAAGTTCAGTCAATTCCGCTAACTCTTCCTGAGTCATGCCCTTTTTAATCCTTAGTTCTTTTATTAATTTTCCTGTTTCCATTTTCTTTTTTGAGTGCAAATATCTGAATGATTAGGGTAACTTTCCAACCACAGAGATACGACATTTACACGACATTCTCAGTCTTTGTGCTCTCAATCAGTATTTTGCCTAAGGTTAAGTATTTGCAAAGTAGGCGATTGCGGGCTTCAAACCTATCAAACCATTGAGAAGTTGAAACGGGCTACAACCGTTGATTTTACTACTATTTCGCCTATTTTGTATATACAGTGTTGTGTGCAGTTTTTAGTGTTTTCTAATACTTCTTGTTTTGAAAATTATCAGATGCTTCTGCAATTGGGAGAAAGACTGGCATTGAAAACCACCAGATCAATAAACCTATAACTCAATAATGCATAGTGAGGCTTCAATTTTAATAATCTTATTTTTATCTATATTCTGATATTAGTTTATTGCCACCATTAAACTACAAACAAATTGAGTCAACGCCACTGGAATCCAGATTCTTTCAATCTTGCTTTTTGTGATTGTGTTTAGCACTACACTAACCAAACCAAAGAAAACAACGAACCAAATAGCATAAGTTGAAAAAGATAAAAACTGTGCTAGCATTATGCCAGCTTTTACGAATACAATTATGGCCAAAAAGCTTAACACGAAGATGTTTAATACTGCCGTAACTCTCATCTTTGGTGGATATTTTCCTGGGTACTTTCCACCCATTGACGCTGCTCCCCATGGTAAACCAATAGCAAGGCATGCTTGAAAAAGTACGACAATGGCTGTTGAAATTGTGTAGGTTATTGCGGCTGTTTCCATATTAATCAAAGCTAGTTGCTTCACAATTATACTTTTCAATAAATTCTTTTTGTTGAACCTTGCCCCAAATTGGTTCCTTTTCATTAAAAGTAACTTTAACTATGTCTAGGCTGATGCCCTTTAGATAAGTTCTTATAAGGCAGGGGATTGTTAGCCAAACTAAGAATAACAGTGCGTTAAGTAATGGATGGTAAGGTTCAAGGAAGTACAAAATCAGAAAAAGAAGAGAGCTATGACCTAATAAATTATAGACCCAATGCATAATAACTTTAGATTTTGTTGTTTTTGTATAGTAAATACAGTCATCATTTGAGCCAACGACTATGGTGAATTTTACCGTCAATCTTTCCATCCAATAATGGTGTAGCAATGCTAGAAGCATCGGAACTATCACGATTGCTAGATGCCCTGAAGGGGTATAACTGTCAAGACACCAGTTTGACAATGACAGTCCAGTCGTAACACAAAGTACCATTGGAACATAATACAACGGATCAATAATATCTAGAGCAAACATTTCTTTAAACGAAGGTTTATACTTCTGAATTATTTTCATTTTAATAACATTTTGAATTGTTCTTAATTTAGTTACATTTTCGCGACTGACCAAATTGCACAACGTTTTAGGCTATGAAACGTGGCAAAATTTCGGAGCGCTTTACTTTCCACCGGAAAGTGAAGTGTGAACCAATTGCCCACTTTTCTACCGAGTAAGAATTTGCCATGTTTTATGAGCCTTTGTTATAGCAGGTTTTTTAAAATTCATTTTAATTAAATATTAGTTGATAATTAAACGAATAAAAAAAACTAAAAGTGTAAATTATATCAAGATGCATAGTTATGCAATCCGGGAAACAGCTTGGATAGGTTTACCCATATAAGTGTAATTATTATAGCAAGCATTCCTAGAATTGCCAATATACTGTTAACGTTTGAATATTTTCGTTTGAACATATAACGGAAATGGAGATATCCTATATAAACTAGCCATGAGATCAATGACCAAAGTTCTTTTGGGTCCCAGGCCCAATAGTCACCCCATGCAATCTTACCCCACCAACTTCCCAGAAGTAGTCCGGCTGTTAAAAATGGAAATCCCGCCAATACCATATAATATGTTGATTTCTCATAAGCAGTGGATAGTAAATCGTTAGATTTAGATCTTAGCTGAAATCCGGCACTGAAAGCTGCTTTAGCCATTAAAACATATGAAATCATATAAACAGCTACATGTGGAGCAAAAAGCCAGCTCTGTAAAGCAGGTGGGAGTTGTTGGGGTTCAGCGCTAAAAATAAATCCGGCAGGAAAAAGAATGATAACACCTAATATCATATCTGATGCACCGCCCTTTACACCTAGTATTTTTTCGCTAAAGATAGAAATCGGATATATCAATAGCCCAAGTGATAAAAAGACTTCAAAAAGATTTTGCATAGGCCAGTGCCCAACATCGTAGTATCTGTAGCCAAAGGCAACACAGGCAATAATAAAACCAAAAGCAAATAGTGCCTCCCCGCTTTTTACTCTTTTTATTGAATAAAAAAGTATTCCTAACAAGTAGGACAGCATAACGCTATAAATAAGTATCCCCTGTATAGTGGTTTTAATTTCCATGCTTATCTCCTTTTTGTTTTTCTAAATTAATTCTGCTACGTAATAATGGTATTATCCACATTAACCAAATAGTTCCAATCATTAACAGCAAATATCCTGCATAGACTAAATAAAGGCCCGAATCAGAAGTTACTGAAAGTACTGTATATTTTTCTCCCTTTTGGTCATAACTCTGTTGATAAATATGATATCCTCTATAATATAAAGGATCATTAACCTGTATTGATTTTTCTTTTACTACTTTTCCATTCTCTAACACCTGAACGTCACTATAATAATCTTTTATCATGCCTGATAAAAGATATTGCATTGAAAACTTTTTTGAATTCCCCATGTGTCCAGAATAATTAGCAAAAGTAATTAGTTCCTCCTCTGTGCCATCATTATTCAAAATCATGGTTTTAATTGCAGGTTTTGAACCTGCGCCTAAATCATCATAGGCTAGCATTCTATCATCTACCTGTTTTAGTTTAAGGTTCCTAAATATCTCCTTAATAATAAGCTGTGAGCCATTTCCAAGGTCGTATTTAGCACCAGCTTTTACATCTTCAAACAGCATTTGTTTTCCATCTAAATCTCTCACCAGTAAGCGGGAATGTTCATAATATTCTATTCTAAAATCATTGAGTTTTATATCAAATGGCAAAGAAAACAGTCTCTCGTCATCATCACGCACTGAAGATGAAAGATTTTTATCATTATCATAAAACTTTAGCTGGCCCTCTTTAAGTACAAAGCTTAAATACACATTTTTACGTAAAACACGATTTTCGCTCATGCCTTCATAAATAATCAGATTTCCGGTTCTAAGCTTATCATAGTTAAATATCTTCTTCTGCAGTTGATGTCCTCCTTCTGATCCCCACATTGCTCCAAATATTACAAGAATACTTCCCAGATGTATAAAAAGCAATGCAGGAGACTTCAGCAAACGTTTAAAGAAAACAAATCCCAAGCATAGTAAGAGAATAAATAATATCCAGTATATAGTTAATGGAATTGTGTTAAAAAATAGCTGTGCACGCTCCGCTCCAATAAATGCGCCATAACCTGAAAATATTATTAATAATAAAATCAAATATAAAACACCCCAGTTTATTATCGATCTGATTTCC
>JBFFLX010000244.1:0-4345 GCA_041554435.1 Bacteroidales bacterium | reverse complement strand
TAGTGAATCGCTGGTATTTAATGGTTTGCAAACCTCCCCTATGGGATCAACGAAGTTAATCCCCCTCTCTCCTACAAAAAACTTTCACTACACACCAACTTCATCATACCTGAAACAACTCACCAAATGATCATTTACCATGCCTGCAGCCTGCATGAAGGCATAGCATATTGTTGTACCTACAAATTTAAAACCTCTCTTTTTTAAGTCTTTGCTCATGGCATCCGATTCAGGAGTACTCACAGGAATATCTGCTAATGTTTTGCATTTATTTTTAATGGTCTTTCCGTTGGTAAACTGCCAGATATATTTGTCGAAACTTCCAAATTCCTTTTGAATTTCAAGAAAACAAACAGCATTAGTAATACTTGCACGTATCTTTAATTTATTCCTGATGATACCAGCATCCTGCAAAAGTGATTGTACTTTTTCCTCGTCGTATTTGGCAATAATATTGGCATCGAAATTATCGAAAGCCTTGCGGAAATTTTCTCTTTTGTTGAGTATGGTCGACCAACTTAAACCTGCCTGGAAACCATCAAGTATAATAAATTCAAATAGTTTTCTGTCATCATGAAGAGGCACTCCCCATTCAGTATCATGATAAATAATGTCGTTTTCCTTACCATTTGGCCAGGTACATCTCTGTTTTTCCATATTTAAAAAATGTATAAACTGTTTAACAACAAAAATACTATTTAGTGCAATCGTTTGAAACATATCGATAATATGATTTTAATAATTGCTCCTGGATGTTCATTAATCAAAAGCGGTTTATACCTCAAATAAATTGCAATTTTATTTAACTTCGGCAAAATTTTAGGCATGATTAAAAAACCACGATTAAGTTTTTGGCAAATATGGAATATGAGTGTGGGTTTTCTGGGAATTCAGTTTGGCTTTGCACTACAAAATGCCAATGCTTCCAGAATATTATTAACCTTTGGAGCAGATGTACATCACCTAAGTTGGTTCTGGCTGGTGGCTCCCATAACAGGAATGATTGTACAACCCATAATAGGCTATTTCAGCGATAGAACCTGGAACTTTTTGGGTCGTAGAAGACCTTATTTTTTGATAGGGGCTATCTTCACAAGTACAGCATTAATACTAATGCCTAATGCACCGCATTTTGCAGGGTATATAGCTCCTATGTTTATAGGTGGCGGACTCTTAATGATAATGGATGCATCTATGAATATTTCAATGGAACCGTTTAGAGCTTTAGTGGCCGATAAACTTCCTGATGAACAGCATACACTCGGTTTTTCCACACAAACTGTACTTATTGGCATAGGAGCGGTTGTTGGTTCCTGGCTTCCATATATGCTGAATCATTGGTTTAAAATAGGTCAGGAGACAGCGGCTGTGGGTAATGTTCCTAATTATGTTATTTACTCATTTTATGTTGGAGCAGCGGTATTAATATCTTCTATACTCTGGACAATTTTTACTACCCCTGAATACCCTCCCGAGTATTATGAAGATGATGAAGAATTAGAAACTGTTGCAAAGCCCAAGGGATTTAAAATACCCAAGGTTATGGTGCAACTACTTCTGGTTCAGTTCTTTTCTTGGTTTGCTCTTTTTTCAATGTGGGTTTATACTACACCTGCCGTGGCACAACACTTTTATGGAACTACCGATCCTAATAGCAGTGCCTACCAGGAAGCCGGCGACTGGGTAGGAATACTATTTGGAATTTACAATGGAGTATCTGCAATAATTGCCTTGAGTTTACCTGTTTTCTCAAAGAGAATAGGAAGAAGATTTACTCATGCCTTAGCACTTATAATGGGAGGAATTTCCCTCCTATCATTCTACTTTATCAGCGATTCTACCTATTTGATTATTCCTATGATTGGAATTGGAATTGCATGGGGTAGTATACTTGCAATGCCTTATGCCATGTTAGCAAATACAGTACCCCCAAAACAAATGGGTATTTATATGGGACTTTTTAATATGTCGATTACAATACCACAAATTGTAAATGGAGTATTCGGAGGATTGATATTGAAATATTTTTTCAATATGGATCCGCTCTACTCGATTATGATGGCAGGTGTGTTTATGATACTAGGTGCAATAAGCACAGTATTTGTAAGTGTTAAAAAGGATAATCTGTAAAAATATTTTTACAAATAATCATCAAAATACCTTATAACTTTACGATAGAGATGAACTCTGTCTTTGCCTCTAACATTATGCTCGTGACCGGGATATACAAAGTAGTCGACCAGTTTGTTTTTATCCACACACTTTTTAATAAATTGTAAACTATTTTGCCATACAACAGTAGGGTCGGAAGTACCGTGAATAATAAGCAAATGACCTTGCAAACTATCTACCTTATTTAATAATGACGAGTTCTCAAATCCTTCGGGATTAGTTTCAGGAGTATCCATATAACGCTCACCATACATAACCTCATAGTATTTCCAGTCGATAACAGGCCCGCCGGCACATCCAACTTTAAATACACCCGGATGTTTTAGCATTAAGGAGATAGTCATAAATCCACCATAACTCCATCCGTCAACACCAAGTCGGGTACTATCAACATAAGGCAGACTTTTTAGATAATCAACTCCCACCATTTGGTCGTCAACCTCAACACTTCCACAATTACGGAAAATAGCCTGTTCAAAATCTCTTCCACGGTTTGCTGAACCGCGGTTATCCAAAGTAAATACTATATAACCTTTAGCGGCCATATAATTCATAAACAATCCTGCTCCACTCAACCATGAATCGGTAATTAACTGAGCATGAGGCCCTCCGTACACATACAGAAATACCGGATACTTTTTATTTTCATCAAAATCGGGTGGCAAAATTATTCTTGCCTGAAGTGGTGTACCATCCTCAGCTTGCAGTTCCACAAGTTTTGTTTCTCCCAAATTATATTCATCCAAAATAGTATTTGGTTCTTTTAAAGTTCTTAAGTATTTACCTTTTTCATCAACCAAAATATACTTACGGCTACTTTCGGTATTGCTAAAAACATCGATAATGTATTTGCCATCTTTACTAATAATTACGTTATGTGTACCATGTTCAGGTGTAATCCTTGTAATATCCAGATTATTTACATCAACCGAATATAAATTATCCTGTAAATAGCCATCTTTTGTAGCCATGAAGTAAATCTTATCCGATTTTTTTCCATAAAACCCTTTGAATTGAGTTACTAACCAATCGCCTTTTGTGAGTTGTTTCAGCAATTTTCCATCAGTATTATACAAATACATATGCATAAAACCATCTCTTTCGCTCATCCAAACAAATTGTGATGAATTGGCAGGATTAAAATAAAGAGGAGTTTCAGGTTCTACATATTTATCATCTTTTTCTTCGAAAAGAGTTTTAACAAAATCACCTGTTAGTGCATCATATTTGTTTAAGCGAAGATGATTCTGGTCGCGATTTAACAAGCTAATATACATATACTTGCCTTCAGGACCCCATGTTACCGTGGTTAAATATTGATCCAAAGGCTCACCGGTATTCATGAAGACAGTTTGGGCAGTTGCGATATCATAAATGCCCAATGTAACATGGTGGCTTGTGCGCCCAATCATAGGATATTTAATATTATGAACAGTAGCAATATCGGTAGTTATATCCACAATAGGATAGTCCTCAACCATGGTTTCATCCATACGGTAAAAAGCAATTTTATTTCCATCGGGCGACCAGAAAATTCCACCATTAATACCAAACTCATTGCGATGTACACTTTGTCCGTTTACTATTCCTTCATCATCATCATTTGTAATTTGAATAGCCTTCCCTTCAACGGAAACAAAGAGATTGTTTTTAATGGTATACGCTATATTATTATTAGCATCATTTGTAGTTTTATTTTCGGCTTTATCATCAACTGAATAGAGTAAACTTATGTGGTTTGTCGACAAACGATAAGAATAATAATTGTTCTTTAGCCTGAATTTACAATTATCTTTATCACTAAATTTCATTGAAGGAATTCTTTTAACCGAATCAATATTATTTCGATTCAAATCGCCATTCAGCATATCCAAATCCAGCAATAATTTTTCGGTGCCTCTTTTTGCAGTAACCACATAAATAGCATTATCTTTTGCATAGGTATAATAATCGACTTTCTCCATCCAGTTTAAATTGGATATCCTTACGGGATAGAGTGCGGCATTCATATAATTTGCGTCTTCAACACTAAGTTCCTTTTTTTGAGCAAAGCCCTGAATAACAAACACTAACAATAGTGCAAACACGAAAATTCTCTTCATCTTTTAAAATTTAATAACAATAATAATTACTTCAATCTTCTTTTAAAAAGAAAATTTATTCTTTATTTTTT
>JBFFLX010000243.1:0-4380 GCA_041554435.1 Bacteroidales bacterium | reverse complement strand
CAAAAAAGTATGGCGTTTTGTTTGGGTAATAACACCTTTTCTTGCATCGGCCAGAAGGATAGCAAGGTTAGCGGTGGAGCCTCCGGTAATCATATTACGGGTATACTGCTCATGACCGGGAGTATCGGCAATGATAAACTTACGCTTACTGGTAGAAAAATATCTATATGCAACATCGATGGTGATACCTTGTTCACGTTCTGCTTTTAAGCCATCCAAAAGCAAGGCATAATCTATATCTTCTCCGGCATGTCCCTCACGCTTTGAATCACGTTGAAGAGCATCCAGTTGATCTTCGTAAAGTTTTTTGCTGTCGAAGAGCAATCTCCCGATAAGGGTTGATTTACCATCGTCAACGCTACCGCAAGTAAGAAGGCGTAGGAGGTCTTTTTTTTGGTCCTGGTCGAGGAATTCTTTTATGTCCATGTTGTTGTGATTTCGTTTTTATGTTTAAGAAAAAAGAGTAAAGAAAAAAGAAAAAAGTTTTTGTCAAGTCATAAATTAAACCATCAAGTGTATATGAAGCCCTCTTTTATCTTTTATCTTATGTCTTTTATCTTGATTTATCTGAAGAAAAAAGAATAAAGAAAAAAGAGAAAAGTTTTGTAAAATGAGGAGTTATCCATAAAGTATTTTTGAAACCACTTCTTGTATCTTTTATCTTTTATCTTGTATCTTTTATCTTTTGTCCTGTTTTTTATTTACTATCGAACCAAGAATTTTCTTTAGTTCTTCTGATTCTTTGACTAATTCGTTTATTGAAACATTTAATTTCACATCTTCATTTATAGAATCTAATAATCTTAACCAATAATTGGATTCCCTCATCTCCTTTAATGCAATTCTTACTTTATTTATAAAGTCGGCCCTTGAAATTCCAGATTGACTTTCTTCATAATTTGCACCTGAAGAAGTAGAAGATTTACCTAGTTGGTATCTAAACAACCTACTAGTTTCTGATTTATCAAGTTTCTTTAATAAATTCAAAACATCTACTGAAAAGTTAAATAACCTTTCACATAAATCATTCTTATGTTCTTTATCCCCCACTTTTTTCTTGTCTCTTTTATCTTTTATCTTTTATCTTTTATCTTTTATCTTTTATCTTTTATCTTTTATCTTGTATCTTGTATATTAAAAATATCCTTCTCGCTTCTTCTGTTCCATTGACGCTTCCTGGTCAAAGTCGATGACGCGCGTTGTTCTTTCCGAAACAGTCACCGTCATCATTTCTTCAACTATCTTTTCGATGGTATTGGCATTGGATTCTACGGCTCCGGTGAGGGGGTAGCAGCCCAGGGTTCTGAAGCGAACCATTTCCATTTTTGCTGTATCGGCCAGTTCTTTTGGCATTCTGTCGTCGTCGACAAGAATTTTTGCTCCGTTGAATTGAACTATTGGCCTTTCTTTGGCATAATAAAGAGGTACGATGGGAATATTCTCCAGACGTATATACTGCCATATATCGAGTTCTGTCCAGTTGCTGATGGGGAAAACCCGGATGCTTTCTCCTTTATGGACTTTTGCATTAAAGATATCCCAAAGTTCAGGTCTCTGATTTTTGGGATCCCACTGATGGTATTTATCTCTAAAGGAATATATTCTTTCTTTGGCGCGGCTTTTCTCTTCATCTCTTCGGGCACCACCGAAAGCAGCATCGAAACCATGTTTTGTGAGACCTTCCAGAAGAGCCTGTGTCTTCATGATGTCGGTATGAACTTTTGAGCCATGGGAGAAAGGTCCTACGCCTTCTTCAAAACCTTTTTTATTATAATGAACTATGAGGTTCCAGTTGTTTTCTTTGGCATATTTATCGCGGAACTCAGTCATTTCCTTAAACTTCCATTTGCTGTCGATATGCATTAATGGAAAGGGAACTTTTCCGGGAGCGAAGGCTTTTTCTGCAAGACGTACCATTACAGAAGAATCTTTTCCAATGCTGTAGAGCATTACAGGATTTTCAAATTCTGCTGCCACTTCACGAATAATGTGAATGGATTCGGCTTCCAGTTCGCGGAGGTTATTGAGGTTGTATTGATTCATATGAATTGTGTTTTATCGTTTTTGGAAATTTGGCTGACGCCGTAATTAGCCTCCTGCCTTCATTTCATTACTGCCTTCAAACTAATTATTACGGCAGTCAATCTGGCAGGTAAACCGGCCGTAATTCATTGTAGGTTAGGTATTATGAAAACGCATCTACAATCAATTACTAATAATTACGTGCGAAGCACATCTTACGGCGTCAGCCAAATTAAGCGCGCAGCGCAAATAACTACCAATTACGTGCGTAGCACATCTTACGCGCGATTTACCTGCCGAAGGCATGGAGCGGACTTTACAGGCGAAGCCTACTTTACTCGCATAGCGCAAATTTCGACAGGCAAAAATACAATACTTTTTTTAAAGCATGGTGTTGCTTTTTTTATACTTTTGCCACTGTTTTAAAATTAACAATAAACTTTGAGGTATGATAAAACATTTGTCGCAACTAGTTGATTTAGCGAAGAATAAAAGAAAGAGAAAAGTTGCCGTAGCTGCTGCTGGTGATCACCATGTATTGGAAGCAATCCAGAATGCATGTTTGGAAGGTATAATTGAGCCTATTTTAATTGGAGATAGTGAAATTATAAGAGAGATTTGTAAAGAGTTAAAATTTGATTTAGAAGGAATTAAAATTATTGACGAAAAGGATAGTTACAAAGCAAGTTTAATTGCTACACGTATTATTGGTGAGGGCGATGCTGATATTTTAATGAAAGGACTTGTAAGTTCAGGAGTTTTATTGAAAGCAGTATTAAATAAAGAATATGGTCTTCGTAAAGGAAGCATATTAAGTCATGTAGCCTTATTTGAATCGCCTTATTATCATAAACTTTTAGGTGTTAGTGATGCTGCTATGAACGTAAATCCTGATCTTCATGAAAAGATTGCTATCATTGAAAATGCTGTTGAAATGTTCCATGGAATCGGAAATATGAACCCAAAAGTTGCTATTGTAGGATCTGTTGAAACGGTAAATCCTAAAATGGAGGCTACTATGCATGCTGCTACAATTTCGATGATGAATTACAGAAAGCAAATTACAGGTTGTATAATTGATGGTCCTTTGGCCATCGACGGAGCCGTTTCTTTAACAGCCTCGAAACTAAAAAACATCACTTCAGAGGTTGCCGGTGATGTTGACTTAATTGTTACACCCGACATTAACAGTGGAAATATATTATACAAATCGCTGGCATTTCTTGGGGGAGCCACATCTGCTGCATTAATTATGGGAGCAAAAGCCCCAATTGTATTAACTTCGAGAGGTGATACAGAAAGGTCGAAATTCCTTTCCATTGCCCTTGCTGCTGCAATTTGTTAAAATACATTTTATAAAACATATAATTGGATGCCGCTGTTTTAAATATAAACCGGCGGCATTCTTCTAAGTATTTAAAATGAGTTTTGATTTTTTATTTCTAAATTTGCTTTAAATATTTTCTCAAACATTTTTTCATGGAAAAGACTTATATACTTGCTATTAATCCCGGTTCTACATCAACCAAGATTGCAGTATATAATGGTAGTAGCCCAAAATTTATCCAAACCCTTCGCCATAGCACAGAGGAGTTGGAAAAATATGCTATGGTTACCGATCAGTTTTCCTTTAGGAAAGAAATAATTATTGAACAAATCAATAATGAAGATATCGATATAAGTGCCATAAAAATAGTTATGGGGAGAGGCGGACTTCTAAAACCTGTTGAATCAGGTATAATTGAAGTTAATCAACTGATGCTCGACGACCTATCTTCATGTAAATATGGAGAACATGCCAGCAATTTAGGTGGTATGATTGCCCACGATATCGTAAAGGAAATTGAAGGCGCCAGAGCATTTATTGCCAATCCTGTTGTGGTTGATGAATTTGAGGATAAAGCTCGTTTTTCGGGACACCCGCTAATGCCACGAAAGTCAATTTTTCATGCTCTTAATCAAAAGGCAGTAGCACGGCAGCATTCGAGATCCATACTCCGAAAGTATGAAGATTTGAATTTAATAGTAGTTCATCTTGGGGGAGGAATTACCGTTGGCGCACATAAAAAAGGTCGTGTTGTTGATGTAAATCAGGGGCTTGATGGCGATGGACCATTTTCTCCGGAACGTTCGGGAACTCTTCCTGTAGGTGATTTGGTGCGTTTGTGTTATAGTGGGAAATACACTCAGAAAGAAATCATGAAAATGATAAAGGGTGAAGGTGGTATAGTTGCATATTTAAAGACAAATAACGCACAAAAAGTATCGCAAATGGCTGCTGATGGCGACGAATATGCAAAACTTGTGTATGATGCTATGGCATATCAGGTAGCCAAAGAAGTTGGTGCTATGGGTTCT
>JBFFLX010000242.1:0-4558 GCA_041554435.1 Bacteroidales bacterium | reverse complement strand
TGAACTTCTTTTAAGAATTTCAGATATTATATTTGAAGTACCTGAAGAATAATAATATACTGAGTCAGGTGGATACAAAAACTCACTGGAAATTGCATATTTGGCAGTATTTGATTCTTTAAAGAGCATTTTTGTAGCATCGCAAATTTTGCTGTAGTTTTCTTCCCATTCCAGGCCGGAACTCATTTGCAGTAGATTTTTCAGTGTTATCTTGCTGCGCTCATCATTATTCCATTCATCGATGGGAGTATTGCCTTCCAGTTTCAACTTGTTTTGTTTAACACGAATTCCAATAAGCGTACTCATTATACTTTTTGTCATTGACCAACCAAGTATTCGTGTGTCTTTTGTGAAGCCATAATTATAGGCTTCCTCCATAAATAAAGTATCATAGGCAACTACAATTGCCCTGGTATGCCCCTCATTTAAAGCATCGTTAATAGCGCTCCTGAGTTTCTTCATATTTATGTTTGCAGGAATGCTATCTCTTAGCTTATCGCCAAAAGGCCAGAAAATTGTATCAGGATTACTTTTAGGAAACTCAGGAATGTATTTCTGATTTTTTACAGTCTCAAAATCTGCATCATTTATCAGGGCACAACCTAATCCATCTCTGTAAACAGCAGTTTGAGTAGCCAGTCCGAGGAAACTTGATGTTACGGTTCTGTTTTCCTTATCCCATACGTTGGTTGGCAAACCAACAAAAAACGAGTTTAAATCATTCTGTTCGATGCTCTCCTGATCTCTGTCTGAAAGATATATGCACGAACATACATCTTTTGCAGCATATCCGTTAAAGATAATTGCAAACATGCTTATACCGTAAATAATTCCTCCAAAAAGGGCAACTATTACTATCAGCCAAATCGATAAGCGTTTAGTTTTCATAGATATTGTATTTATTTGTGATGCTAATTTAACATTATTTTAGAGATATTTCATCACTTCTTCTTAGGGCAAAACATTAATATCATATTTTCGCTGCTCAATAATTTTAATATGCTTGAGAAATTAAAAAAACGCTGGAAAGTAAAATCTGATTGGGATGTGTTAATTATATTTATAGTTTTTGCCCTTGCAGGAAGTACATCACTTTATATAAAACAACCGGTATTTTTGTTATTAGATATTCAAAAAGACCTTTTACCTTTATTCGATTTTATACTGATATATATTTTGGTAGTAAACCCTTCCTACCTTTTACTCCTCTTATTTTGGGGTTTTGTTTTTCGTAAATGGAATTTCTTTTGGAATTTTGAAAAGAAGATATTTAAGAAAATTCTATATCTGGAAATTATTACTGCTTTGGTTTATGCATCAAAACTACTCATTAGCAATTATTTATAGATATTGAATTACATAAATAAGAGTGAAAAATAAGCAGTAATGCCGAAAGATATTAATATGATTATTAAATATGAAAAAATAAACAATAGCGTGGCAAATACCGACTTTACCCATTTAAATGAATAGAAGTTTTTTAACCAGATTATTGATATTAAAAATACAAGGATATAGGATGACGACATAATCCAGTTTATGGATAATATCCAATCAAAAAAGTTAGATATCGTTAATATTAAAAATATTAAAGTTTGTAAGTGTATAAGAAATATTAGGCTCTCAAAATAATATCCCTTCCTGCGTTTTCCGAAGAAAATAAATAACAAAAATGCAGCCAGGGGCATCACAAAGAACATACTTACAGAAACATATTCTGAAAATGAATCCTTAAACTTCTTCCTTCCTTCCTTGGTGTTCAGGCTTTTAAGTTTTGAAATTTCTATGCCTGCCAATGTTTTTGTGCTATCATTTAGTTCCGCTGTTAAATGTTGAGACATTTGTGAACTATCATTTGTAACTACATCTGCATTATCAAAATAAACATAATTTGAAGTATCGCTTAGGCTTGTATCATCATTTGCATTTATTTTTACAACTGAATCTCCCAGAGACATAACAGCAAAGTACACCAAACTAACTAATAAGTACATTCTCAACGGACTCAGGTATTTTGTTCTTTTGCCTTTAAGAAACTCCTTGGAAAGTAGTGCCGGTTTTATAATTAGGAGTTTGAAACTTATAATAAATTTAGAATCGATATTAAAACTGCCTGCTAAAAAGTCATTTAACAGATATTTAAATCCAAGTTTAATTTCTCTGTTCTTCTGACCGCAATGTGGACAAAAACCGAAACTTTTATCAAAATTATTTCCACAATTGGGACAGAGAGTATTTTTATCCATAGAAGACATTATTTGCGGTTAGAAATTAATTTCAGGAATTAACCAAATTAAAAATATTATCACTAGCAAAGCCGGAAGCATATTCATTACTTTTATCTTTTTGATATCCAGTATATTAATTGCGAGACCAATTAATAAAATCCCACCTACGGCCGATAATTCCATAATATAAATTGCAGGAAAAAATTCTCCGAAAGCAGATGCCATTAATGTTATTCCACCCTGATAAATAAAAAGAGGAACTGCTGAAAACATTACTCCTATTCCCAGTCCTGATGCCAAAGCTATTGAAGAAACACCATCCATTAGCGATTTTATTAAAAGTAAATGAGAACTGCCTCCCATCCCCTCTTCTATGGCTCCCAGAATTGTTAATGAACCCATACAATAAAGTAAGAAAGCAGTAAGCATCCCATCGGTAAATTTATCGTTCTTTATCTTCAATTTACTTTTCAGAAACTCACTAAGTTTTTCTGTTTGCCTTTGTAAATTTAAGGCTTCACCAATTAGCGCGCCTATAACCAAAGCCATGATAAGATGGAGTTCGTGAGTAGTTTTTAATGCCATGCTTATTCCAAGGAAAAAAGTAAACAATCCAACTACCTGAAAAAACATTTTTATAAATCTGTCGGGTAACTTTTTATTTAGCGCTAATCCCAAGGCACTTCCTGCAACTACGGTAATTACATTTATAATTGTTCCGATCATAAGTTTGTATCTGACGTACGAATATAGAAATTATTATCGAAATTAAACTTGCCTTGGGTTTTATATTTTAAAATAGTAAAAGGTTTTATTTGCCATATAAATTTCTAATTTTACGGCAGTAATCAAAAACTAACACATAATGATTTTCTTACCCAAAAAATTAATACTGGTATTTGTATTGACCTTAAATTCAATGTTCTTTTCAAATATTGTCCTTTCACAAGATTTGAAGTCAATTTTATCTCAGGAAGGTAAAGATAATAGCGAAGTATGGAAAAAGGAAAGGCTAAACTACTACCTGGATAACCAGTCTGTTGTGACGAATCAGCCTGAGAGTTTTTTTTATAGCGGAAACAAAAAATTACGATTAGGGCTATATAAGGAGGCAATACAGGATTATAAGAAAGCTATTAAAGATAGCGAAGAAATAGTTGAAGTTATCAGTACTCTTGAAAAGGATTATTCTAATACGGATGTTTTTATGAACCTCAGCCAATGTTATGCCCAATTAGATAATTACGATAGTGCCATTTATTATTGCGAACGTGCAATTGAAGAAGACAAATATTATGAGGATGCGTATATGCAAAAAGCCTATATACTCTTAAATAAAAATAAATCGAAGCAGGCATTAATTTTTCTGGATGAGGCGGAAAATATTTTCCCGGAGTCGAAAAAATTATACTATGAAAAGGGTAATATATATCTGGCTTTAGGTAAGGTTTCAAAGGCTAAAAAGTACATACGTAAATCTATTAAAATTGATCCTGATTTTGAAGAAGCAAGACTCTTATTAGTTAATATTCATATTCTTACTTATAATTTGGAAGGAGCCATGAGAGAACTTAGAAGATCCATAAAAAATGCTAAGAATCCTCAGGCTAGTCTTTTTTTTAGAGCATATATTTATTTGATTCAAAATAAACTATCTAAGGCTTATAATGATTTGAACAAAGCTTATGTCATTGATACAACAAATTATACTATTGGTTATGGTTTATCATTACTATCCTTTTATTATGAGAATTATGATTTTGCTAATGAACTTTCTAGAAAATCATGGAATGGGTTAAATACAACCGACAGTGTAATAAGTCCCGAGTTGGATATACAAGATTTTGAGTATGGCTACTTTATAAATGAACTTAATAAAGATGGATATGACAAGGAGCAAAAATTATTCAATGAGTTTATGTACAACGACGTGCACGGAAATCATAAGGAGGTACAGAATATTCTTGAAAACTTTTTAAAAGAAAATCCTGACTCTCAATTTGCAAAACGCTTAGAGCTTGTTAATGAAGATTTTAAGCCTTATGAGATGCTTGTTTTCCTTAAAAATAATGTGTCTTTTAATTTTGAAGATGAATTGCCTCCTGTAAAATATTTTAGTACAAATACATATTACGTAAATCTTGTAGATGAATTATTGGAAGAAGATTCAAGTCAGATAAGTTTATATTGGAGAAAATGTGAAAACGAATTAATTAAATCTAATTATGATACAACATTGTATTTTGCAACTCGTGCAATAGAAATCGATTCAACTTTTTTTATATCATATAAATTAAGAGGTTTTGCAGAACTGTATAAGTCTGATTATG
>JBFFLX010000241.1:0-4563 GCA_041554435.1 Bacteroidales bacterium | reverse complement strand
ATATTGGTAATTTATTGAAATAAAAAAAGCCGTCTGGCCCAAGGCGAGACGGCTTTCAATATTATTTTGATTACTATTAATCTTCTTCTTCCAAAGATTCTTCGTATTCTTTCAGTAATTTTGCCTGAACATCACTTGGTACTTGCTGATATTCATCAAATTTCATGGTAAAAGTACCTCTACCTGAAGTAATAGAACTTAGTACTGTAACATAATTACCCATTTCTGCCAAAGGTACTTTAGCATTAATCACCTGATTTTTACCTTCCGCATTCATACCCATAATCATGGCACGACGACCGTTGAGATCTGTCATAACAGCACCCATCATATCTTCGGGCATACTTACTTTTACGTCGTATACAGGTTCCATAATTTTAGGTCCTGCATTTTTAAAGGCAGTACTAAAAGCATGACGACCGGCAAGTTTAAATGAAATCTCATTTGAATCCACAGGGTGCATTTTACCATCGTAAACATAAACAACTATATCACGGGCATAAGAACCTGTAAGTGGGCCTTCATTCATTCTTTCCATTAAACCTTTAAGAATGGCTGGCATAAATCGTGCATCAATTGCACCACCAACAACACAATTATGGAAAACTAATTTTCCGCCCCATGGTAAAACGTGCTCATCAGTTCCACGAACAGGAATATCAGTAGGTTTTGCATAATTTTCAACATAAGGTTGAATTCTTAGGTGTACTTCACCAAACTGTCCTGAACCACCTGATTGCTTTTTATGACGATAATCGGCATTTGCAACTTTAGTAATGGTTTCACGATAAGGAATTTTCGGTGCAGCAGTTTCTATCTCAATTTTATAATCATTCTTCAAATACCACTTAATAGTATTCAACTGGAATTCTCCCTGAAGTTTTACTTGTAATTGTTTTGCTTCCCTTGAAAACTGAACAATAATTGTTGGATCAGTACGGTGCATATCAGTAAGTACACTTCCTAACTTTTCATCATCTGTAGAGTTAGCGGCTTTAACAGCAACTGTATATAAAGGATCCGGAAGATCAACAGTAGTAAATCCGGCTCCACCTAATTTTGCATCTACTAAAGTATCAAATGTTTTTACATCCTTAAGTTTTATGGTAGCAGCTATATCACCGGCTAATACTTTATCAACTTTTTCACGGTTCTTACCATTCAGCAAGAATAACTGTGAAATACGTTCTTTATGACCATTACGTGTATTTATTACATCATGACCTTCGCTTAGGCTTCCGCTATAAACTTTGAAGAAAGATACTTCCCCAAGGTGTTGTTCAACAGAGGTTTTGAAAACAAATAACTTTGGGCCTCCATTTACATCATATTTATATTCATTTCCGTCAGCATCTTTGCGTGGTATACAGTTTAATGGTGAAGGACAAGACTTAACAACAAAGTCCAATATTCTGCTTGTTCCAATACCATGTTTTGCAGAACTACATAAAATTGGGAAAATCGTTCTGGTAATTAAACCTAACCTTAGGCCTTCTCTCATTTCTTCAATGGTAAGAGTGTCGTTTTCGAAATACTTTTCCATTAAAGACTCATCACCTTCAGCAGCATTTTCAATAAGAGTAAGATGTAATTCTTCCGCTTTATCTTTTTCCGAATCCGGAATATCACTTACTTCAGGCTCTCCACCGCCTTCTTTAAACTTCAACTGCTTCATTAAAACAAGGTCGATAATAGTATCAAATCCCTCTCCTGAATTTACAGGATACTGAACAATAGTTGCTTTGTCACCAAAATAGTCTTTTAGTGCAGTTACTGTTTCATTAAAGTTAGCACCTTGATGATCAAGTTGATTTAAACTAAAAATGACCGGACAATTGGCATTA
The DNA here is from genome assembly GCA_041554435.1 of Bacteroidales bacterium. Lineage (GTDB taxonomy): Bacteria > Bacteroidota > Bacteroidia > Bacteroidales > F082 > BM524. Next base: position 2,719 of record JBFFLX010000241.1, on the reverse strand, counting down.
ACAGTTTGACGCCATGCAGTTTCTGTTGTAGCCTCAACACCCGACTGTCCATTAATCATCATAATAGCAGCATCAGCAACTTCCAATGCAGCAATAGTTTCTCCAACAAAATCGGAAAAACCCGGAGTATCGAGTATATTTATTTTATGATTATCATAAAAAGTATATAACAAAGATGAGTGAACAGAATTTTCGCGTTCAAGTTCTATTGGTCTGTAATCTGAAGTTGTATTTTTGTCGTCAACAGATCCTCTTCTGTTAATCATTTTTCCTTCAAACAGCATAGATTCGGCCATAGTGGTCTTACCAGACTTAGCTCCGCCGATCAGTGCAATGTTTCTAATCTCCTTGGTTTCATAAACCTTCATAATATTCGATCTATTAAAATGTTAGCACTATTTTTATCAGGGTGGCAAATGTAAGAAAATAAATATAAATATTTTATCAACAATATTATTTATAAAGTTTCTATGGAATTATTAAATTTTATGCTGCAATCTTGTTTAATTTTTTTCATAATTGTCAATGTTAAATCCCCAAATAACTACTTTGTTTAGTTTTTTGATACCTGTAGTAGTTACTAATAAGTATTTATTTGTCTATACTGCGTAAAACGCTCAATATTATTGGCTTACTATAAATTTCTTGCTATGTTTGCAATATTGTACAAAGCGTCCTTTTGTTACTCCGCTGATTAACGAGGGATGTTTACTTAACCAAACATTAAACTTTTAGGAAATGATAAATACTACACTTAAATGTAAGTTGGCCCTGTGTATTTCGAGTCTCAGATGCATATCTGTGCAACTTCTTAGCATTCTTTTATTTTTCATATTGTTGTTAGAGACAGGATTATACGCTCAAAATAACAAAGTCGATATTGGCATTTCCAAAACAACAATACTTGAACAGAATATTGGTCTTGATTATATGAAGACACATGACCAATACAAATTACATATAAACCCTTTGTCAAAAATTAATAATAAAAATATTGATAGAGACATTAATGAGGATTTTGAGTTTTTTATGGATACGATTTATGTTGAATCAGTTTCCGCAAATCCTAAAAGGCATATAAATAATTATACGCCTGAGGGTATATTAGAAAGTTTAGTTATTGAGGTAAATGACAATGGGCAATGGAATGCCACATCTCTTCAGGAGTTTGCATATGACGATAATGAAAATTTGGTTATATGGCTTTGGCAATCATGGACAGACGGACAATGGACGAATGCAACAAAATATACTTACACCTATACCGACAATAATTATTTATTAACATCACTTTCTGAAGCATGGAATAATGGAGCATGGCAAAATGTTAAAAGAAATGAGTATTCAAATAATACGGCAGGAAAAGTAGTATATAATTTATTAGAAAACTGGAGTGGCGATGAGTGGGTTTATTACTCACAGGAATTTTATACTTACGACGCCAATAGCAATATGCTAACAGCCACAGGTGAATTATGGACTGGCGATGTTTGGAGGAATGACCAAAGACATACTTATACTTATCAGGATAATAATTTATTGACCGGATTAAGTGAAACATGGTTTGATGCTGAATGGGTAAATAACTATAATGAAACTCACACCTATAATGGAAATAACAGGATAACTAGTTTATTTGAATCATGGGACGGTTCAGCGTGGGTGAATAACCAAAGTTTTGTTTATGACTATAACGCATTGAATTTGTTGGAAACCTCCACAGAACAAATTTGGATGGATGATAGTTGGGTTAATATTTTAAGAAACCAATTTACCTATGCAAATTATAATGGAATTGAATCGCTATTAGTTGAGCATTGGGATGTTGATAACTGGGTTAACCATTCGCTTAATCAGTATGAATATGACGAATATGGAAACGCAATTTCCGGAGATTATTTTTATTGGAATGGAAGCAACTGGACTCAAAACCAGGATGGATTATTGCAGGTTTTCTATAATTATAGTAGCAATTACGACCATTATTTTGGCTATCATATGCAAGCAAGTTATTTCTCAATGCTTGTGGGAATAAATGAAAATACAATTAATAATATTGCTGATTTTTATTGTAGCCCAAATCCAAGCACTTCATATTTTAATATTAATGTTGATTTATTAAATGACGAATCCGTTAATATAGATATGTACAGTATTGATGGGAAGAAAATACAAAATATTTTTAGTGGCGACCTAATTAAAGGTAATCACAAATATAATATATCAACTAATAGCTTAAGTAATGGTACTTATTTTATTAGCATTACAACAAATAGTTCAATGAAAACTATTAAAATATCAGTAACAAAATAGAAATACATAATTACATACATAAATATTTAATACTTAATCAAATACTAAGAGTTATGAAAAAAATTAATTACTTTTTAAGCACGATTTTTGCAAGTCTATTGCTTTTGGCAAGTCTGCAAGTTACTGCTCAAAATCCTGAAATTACATTAATTCAGCCAACAGATCCAGGCATTGAATGGACTGTGGGAGGTGAATACCTGATTTCATGGGTTGACAATTTAAGTGAAACTGTTGACATTTATTTAGTTAAAGGTACTGCTGATATAGCTACACTGGCAACCGGAGTATCACAATCAACATGGAGTTGGGATACTGATGGACTAGATATTGGAACAGATTATCAAATTAGAGTTCAGAGTTCTACCAATGCAAATTATAATTCAGAAAGCCTTAATAATTTTTCATT
>JBFFLX010000240.1:0-4639 GCA_041554435.1 Bacteroidales bacterium | reverse complement strand
CAATATCATTTATTCTTCCTCTTGATTAAGATTTAATTGCTCAAATCTCTCATTATCCTCATTTACGGCTTTTTCTAGTAACCGTTTCACACCTGAATATACTTCAGCTGGAGTCGGAGGATCTGTAAGTTTTGTTTTTTCTTTGAAGAATAAAAGTCCCTTATAGATTATTGTAATTTCTAATCCATCTTCTGAAGTAGAAGTTGTACTAAGTGGTATTTTGTTTGGATTTGGTACAATTTCCTTTTTTAAATTTACTATTAAACTACTCGCAACTTTAAATTGATCTGCAAATTCATCAAACAGTCCTGGTAAACGATCAAAATATGCTAGTCCCTTAAAAAAATCGATATTATTAAAATTCATATTTTCTCTTTCCATATCTTTTTAATTTTAATCGTTAAAAAACACACCCCTAACCCCTCTCAAGAGGGGAGTTTTATTTATTAAACACCTTCTCAAAATGTGCCCAAGCGGTTTTATAATCTTCTACACGGTCGCATTTATCAAAAGGAGCGTGGTAGGTTACTTGTTTACCTTTGTATAGCTCACTTTTTTCTATGGTGTGTATATAGGTTTCTCCAGCTTTTAAATCTCTAATGGTTTCCCAAACTGGGCGATCTACACCAACACCTGTTAAGCCTTTAGAACAAGTAAATACTATATTACCAGTAGTATCGTACCATGTGTCAATTTCGTTTTGTTGGAGTACTGGGAACTGTACATTGTATATTAATATTAACTCCTCCAATGTTAAATTTAATGCCATAGCGGTAATCACATCTATCTCAACCAAAGCTTGTCTGCGCTCAAACCAATTACGTAATGGTGTTTGCCATTGCCATTCTTGAGTTAAGGTATTAAATGGTTTTAAACGTGAATCTTCTTTGCTCCAAGTATCTTTTTTAAAAGCTTTAACCCAGCAAGACTGCCATAAATTGGAATAATTTCTACTTAAACAATTCAATTGTAGAGCCCTAATACTTAGCTTTAACTCGAAAGAATTATTAAAACCCATTGGTAAATTTAATAACTGTGCATTATCATATAATCCAGCTTTCCCTATTGTTTTTATAAAGAAATCTAAAACAACTGAGGAAGTAACTGCTGTAAATATAGGAAGTCTTGTTAAATCTTTAAAAGCAACACTTCGAATGGTATTTATATGAGCAGTTTTTGGTGGTAAAATAGCACCTGTTAAAGTCCTTTCTCCTGACTGACTAAGCATTGCTCTAAAACCTATTTTATAATGGTCAAACCAACTATCAAATTCCCCATTTTTCTGAGTCTTGAATCCTTTTATTATTGAATTATAATCTAAATCTACTTGAGGAGGAATATAATTCGTTCGAGAAACAAAATCTTCTTTCATTTCTAGGTGATCAACGATATCATAATCAGTATTTGCAACTTTGCAAATCTCTCTAGGGGTCTTATAAAACGGATTAGAGACATAAAAATGTGGACCACTAAATACCATTTCAAATTTATCAATATCTGGATATTTTGTAACTCTTTTAATGTTACCAGCGGTTCTGTCGTTTGTTTCGTGCCAACAGTCTGTAATTTTAGTTTCGAATTGTCCAACATTACTATGGAATTCTCCAATCTTTTTTATGACATTCATAATCTCTACTGAGTGGACGCTTACTAGTTTTGCGGTATTCCAATCATTTGTCCCTTCGAAAGTGCTTGATAAAACTTGAAGTTCTTTCTCAGTATATCTTACTATACGAGATTTATGTGCTTTAATATTCCAGATGAATTTTCCGTTTTTATCTTGCGTTTTTAGTCCTCCACACACTTCCATTCCGTCGTCAATTAAGCTTCCATCAATTGTTGATGGATGAAACAAGTTACTTATTGACATAAAATCAATCGATTTCTTACTTCCTGTATATATCTGAATTCCATAAACATTCCAATGTAAGATCTCTGAAAATAATTTAAGGACATTTATAAATTGAAAATGATATTTTAATCTTGGATAAATTTCTCTTCGCAATGGTTGGCCTTTTGGGTCATCGTAAACTCCTTCAGGATGAATTAAGCCTATAAATCCATCTTTAGAAACCAAGTAAAACCCATTTTCTAAAATACATTTATATAAGTTGGTTTGTTGGCCTTTTAATAATGGGTAATTTTGAAAACCATTCATAAAAACAGCTGAAGATTCTGTTCCAATAAACTCATTAAAATAATCTTCTTTCTGCTTCTTTATTTCTAAAAAAGCACTTTGAAGTTTTCTAACTTGTGGTGCCGTAATGCTTCTTATTTGTAATTCAGGGAATGCTTCACTCATAAGTGCTTTTTCCTCAAACAACAATTTTAACCAAGGAGGATTTCCAACAATCACATCAAAACCACCACGTTCTTTGAACACCTCTATAAACTCTAGTTGGTTATGAAAAAACTTGTATTGGTCTGCTAGTTTGTTAACTATTTCACTACGCTTGTTTTTAAATAAAGAGTCTGGGTTGGCTTGTAAAGCTTCGCCTAGTTTTTTAAGGGTAAGTGATTTGTCTTTTCTGTAATTTTTTAAGTTTAATTGTTGGCTTGGTTCTTCAAACAAGCTAATTTGCTCAGCTGTTTGTTCAAAACCGGTTTTCTCAACAATAGTTGGTTCTTCATCAAACAAGCTAAGGTCTATGTTTATGATTTTCTCCAAATCATCGTACCATTCTTGACGTGTTGGTAATTCAGCAGCTTCACGTATATCCCAAAACCATAGGCTACTCCAATAGTCCATTATGAGTTTTAACTTATAATAAGGAGCATTTGTATTGTTACGTTGTGCTGCTAATTGTTCTTTTTCGTCATAACTTCTTAGGCCTAATTGCCCTTGTTCATCATCTTCATAAGCCCCAAAAAAGTTTCCTTTTATATTGGTTTGTGCGTTGATACTTGCTTGAAATTTATAATGCTCCTCTAATAATACGTCAATGGCTTTCGATATTTTTTGTAGTCTGCTGTATTCAGCCCCAGAAATTGGTATACAAAAATCACTTCGCCAAGTGCTTACGCGTTTTGCTTCCTCTTCAAACTCATTTTTTAACAATTTAATACTTGCCGAGGGTACCATATTTTTATCGGGCAATAAAAAATGATAAATTTCATCCTCTTTTCGCTGCAAGTGATCGTTTAATTTGAACTTTAAATGTTTAGGCGCTTTGTCCCACCATTCTTTTTTAATCGGTTTATTACGTTGTGCAGTTGTACCTGTTGCAGGAAACTCTACAATAATATCTTTCTTTTTATATGCTTTTAACCAAGCGCCTACTACGGCATTCCCAACACCTAAACGGTAGCCAAAGAAAGGGGTTTCCATATCTTTATGGATCACATTTAACCATAAGGATAGTTTACCCAACTCAATAGCTGTTGGGTTTAAATCGACCCCATAGGCATTGTTGGTAGCTATGTATGCTTTTACTTTTTGAAGTTGATCTCGGTATTTTTCAGGAGATATTTTCTCTTTTTTCTCTTTTTGGCGATAATTTAAATAGGCTTCTGCCAATTGGTTGATGAGCTCGTTGTGAAAAGCAGCAGCACCCATTGCAGGTTCCAGCAATTTTAGCTCTAACAACTCCAAGGCTTTCATTTCACCACTTTCTACTTTTTCTAAAATAGATTTTAGTGTGTATTTTACTGTACATTGTGTTAGTACTTCAGGTGTATAATAGGATGCTGATTTTTGACGATCGCGCCCACTTAAGCGGTATACAAATTGCCCTTTTGGAATTACTACTTCTTTACCTTGCTCATCTTTTAATACTTCGTCGGTATGAAAATCGTCTCTTCGTGAACGTTGTACTAAGAGTGTGCCTTCTTTTTGTTTGTTTTTTGGATGTACTTCTATATAATCAACCTCAGCATAAAAACCACGGTAAGCTAGTAAACTTTCATATACACTTCCTAACTGGTTGATACCTAAATTTGCATAAGATATACGTCCACGTGCTTTTCCTTTTTGTTTTCGTGATAATGATAATTGACAAATTACATCTTGCCATACAAAGTTTCGGAATTGAATGTCTTTTAGTTGGTGTAGTTTGTTGTCATCAAATAAAGGAGAATCGATATGACGAATTCTAAAACTTTTGTTTTTAAACTCACTAACTTTTTCACCATCCTTTAACTCAATTGTTGAATTTTCAGATTCTCGATACCCATTACTCATTAAATCGAATAACTTGTGTAAAGATTGGTGGAAGAAATAACCGTTTCGGCTATGGTCGGTTATCAGTTGAGTTTGCTCCAAATCTCTTAGCATTTCCAATGAATAGCCTTTTTGGTAGACTTTATCTGAAATTGGAAGAATGTCTAAATCGCCTCTGGATTCTGCATAAAACACAAATAACAAACGATATACAATGCTTAAACAATCGTCTTTTACGTCACGTTCAAAAGTATCATCCGTTTCATCAAATTCTTCATTTAAAATTGACTTTTTATAATAAAGCGCTTCATTTGCCAAGGCTTCTACTGCGTGAATGATTCCTTCTTTTAGATCTTTGGTTACTTCGTAGGCACTTTTATGGCTGTCTTCTTCCAATTGGTCCATTAGCACCATATCGCTATCTGGCGCCAACATTTCTTTAGAAAGCAGTAAATAGAATAAGGAATAATACTTTTTATT
>JBFFLX010000239.1:0-4763 GCA_041554435.1 Bacteroidales bacterium | reverse complement strand
TGTGAAAACATATTTGAAGTTTAAAAACAACAAAAGTGATTACTTATTGAAAGATTTAAAATTGAATTTTCTACATGATTTTGAATACTATTTAAAGACGGAAAAGAAGTTTTTACCTAATACTGTGTACAAAACTTTACAGAGGCTTAAAAGAGCTGTAAGAGTATCTGTTGGTGCGGAATATTTAATAAGAGACTCATTTGTTTTGCATAAAGCCAATAAGCCTAAAGTACAAGTTATTTTTCTTACAACTGAAGAACTGCAAGCATTAGAACAGCATCAACTTACCCAACTTAGACTGCAGCAAGTTAAAGATTGGTTTGTGTTTAGTTGTTATACTGGGTTAGCTTATGCTGAAATTAAAAATCTTAAAAAGAAACAAATTGTAAAAGGATTTGATGGTGAATTGTGGATTGAAATGGTAAGAGAGAAAACGCAGAAAAATATAGCAGTTCCAATTTTACCAAAAGCACTTGAGTTGATTGATAAGTATGCTGATGAAGATTCTGAGTTTGTATTTAAAATTTGTAGCAACCAACGTTATAACTCCTATTTAAAGGAAATTGCACCAATACTTGGAATAGAAAAAAGATTAACCACACATACAGCCAGGAAAACATTTGCATCTACGGTGTTGCTTTATAATGATGTTCCAATGGAAATAGTTTCACAATTATTAGGACATAGTAGTATTACAATTACGGAAGATAGTTATGGAAAAGTGGTACAGAAGAAGGTGAGTCAAGAGATGAAGAAATTACTAATAAAATATAAAACGTTAAAATAGAATCAATATAAATAGTAGGAAAACAGTGTGTTATGTTTTATATTTTGTTAACTTTAGTACTGTAATCTAAAAAATTTAATATTATGAAAAAATTAATTTCAATGTTTATTGCGGTTTTTATAATTGCGTTTACTTATGCTCAAGATGACTCTGCTCAGAGTCAAATATCAAAAGGTAGTATTGTCATGGAATTTAATACAGGCTTAAGTGGTTTTGGTGAATTAAATATGATGCAAGGAAGTACAGCTATTCAATTTACCTCTGTTGAAGATGTAAGTATATACAATATTGGTTTTGATGGAGGGTATTTTATTCAAGATGGATTGGCTTTAAAGTTTGGTTTAGGTTATGGGGGATATTCATGGGATGATGGTGATTTCGATGTAGACTCAAATACTTTTTCTTACAGACTTGGGGTTAAATATTATGTAGCTGATACCTTTCCTTTTCAAGTAGATGTTACAGGTGCTTCCATTAAAGATGTGGATGAAAATCCCATGTGGTTAGGCCTTCAAGGAGGGTATGCATTCTTTTTAGGGAGTAATGTTTCGATAGAACCAGGTTTAAGATATAGTATAAGTTTGAATGAAGATTTTAGTGATGAAGGAATTTTTCAGTTAAATGTTGGACTTTCTGTATTCTTTTAATTAAAAAACTTATTAATTATTTACTATATTTGAATTGTAGGTTATTTTTCCTACATCTTTTTCATAGCAATTTTCCACCTCCTAAATGGGGGTGGTTTTTTATAAAATAATTTCTATAATAAAAAATTGTCATTATAAGAAAGGTCAAGTTGCCAACTTTTTATCTCAAACTTTTTTATAGAGTAGTATCAAAAGCTGTGTTAATTCCTTATTTACATATCAAATAAGCTCGTTAAAGGGCATTTTGGTACAGTTTTTATTTATTTTTTGATATTTGTTATTTAGTTTAAATGTAAGCATAAGTTTTATGAGGTGTTGTACATAGTTATTATCGATATTGAATTAGCATTTTATCAATTTTTGGTCTCCACAACTCAATTTTCTCAGAAATGGTTAGCTCATTGTTGAAAATTTCATTGTCCATTTTATTAAGTTCGTCATAAATTGCATTCCCAACATTTTCCAAATCTGAATATGATGTATTACTGTCATATTTTATTAAGTTGATTTTTTTATTATATTTTCTCGCAAAACTTTCATATAAATCAAAGCGTAATTTTTGCAATCTCATATCTTCTTTAAAATCGGTTGTATCTTTTATCCAAGATTTATTTTTAAAGAAAACAGCTTTAATTTTTGCGTCTCGAATATTGGTTGTTTTTAGAAAAAGTGAATGATTCCAAGAAATATTATAATCTGACAAATTATCAATTTCTCCTTGAAAATCATTAATATTTAATTCCACATTTTTTGACCAATAAATCACTTGTTTTGAAATAAAGTAATCTTTAATCTCAAAACTAATTTTCATATATAAAAAAACAATAATTGGTACACTAATTATAGAAATCAGGATAATTTTCGTTTTTTTCTTCATAATTATGTACAACTCTGTTATATGTTCATATTATATGCGTTTATCCCCCTCAAATTGTCGGGATAAGCGTAATTTTTTGTTATTTTTATAAGTTTAGGTTTCATCCATTATTAAACACAACACGTTCCGAATTACTTCCAGTTCTAATAAAAATAATTAAGTAGTGCAATTTTTTTTAATTAGGTGCATAGCGCTAACGAATTTAGAAAAATATATGATAAGTGGAGCCTTAAATTGGTATTTATAGTAATTCTTAATAGCTATTTTGTTAATTATAAATTATATGATTAATTTTATGAATAAAGCATATATGGACTCAATAATCAAATTCGGACAGTTTGTTCGCTACCAAAGGAAGAAAAACGGGTGGACTCAGTTGGAGCTTTCTATGAAGGTATTTGGCAGTCTCGAACAGCAGGAATTATGGTGGTAGGGTTTAGGATTTAGTTATTATTTTCCGATTGACAGTTTACCGCTTTCGGTGATGGTAAAACTTTTCTTACAGTTAAGGCACTCATAGAACCAATAGTTGTATATTTTATCAGGTGATATTATAGTGATGTTGTCTTTCTCGTTGTTCTTAGTTGATACAATTGTCACGGCAATTAAGGCGGCATTAAGGCGGTATCCACAGATGGGGCAATCAAGTTCTTTGAGTGGTGTTTTCACAAGTTTACTTATTTTATAATTATTTCAAATCAAATAACAGACAACGGATTTTAAGATTCGTGCGACTTAAAAATCGGAGATTTTTTGTTTGCAACAAATCGTTTATTGGTTTGGCATGAAAAGCTGCTACACACCAACCATACCTAATTTGAAAATCGTTTTCGATTTGAAATTGGCACATCATAATAATATCATCAGCCCCAATCCTTATCTAAGGTAGCGTTTTTTTTAAGAATCCATATTCTATATCCCATTAACTACCTTAACTTTATTTAAAGTAAACGTTTTGCATATTGTACCGTATGATAGGATTCACATCGTTATAGTAGCTGTATTTAACCTCAGTAAGCATATCGGGGCGGTTAAATGCTTTTCATGCCACATCAGCAAATAAAGTATTGGAATGGTCTATATCGTGTTGTGATGCTGCAATATGAAACCAATGGGCTTCGTCCATTTCGGATATTATTATACCCGTGTTATTTTAATCAAATTCAGCTATGGTAAATTTTTAAGATATAGGAAAGTTTAATATTATATTTAAAAAAAAACAGGAAGCCGAAGCTTCCTGTTTCCTGAAGAATTTAGTACATCTTATAACTTTAACTAATCTTTAGTATCACTTCATTTCTAAAATTACACCAAAGAAAGTTTAGATTAGCACATGTCTATAACCCTTCATATCTTCAGTACGTTTAAGTAATGGGGCTGCTTTCCTTTAAAAACAAGAAGTCGAAACTTCCTGTTTCCTGAAGAATTTAGTATATCTCTTAACTTTTAACGAATCTTTAGCATCACTCTATTTCTAAAATTACACCAAAGAAAGTTTAAATTAGTAAATGTCTATAACCCTTAGCATCTCCTCACTACTTATCATTAATGAAGATTTATATTTAATTTCAATGAACCAAATTAATACATCAAAATTATATCATCAATACCTTCTTTAAAATGATTGTTATCAGGTTGCTATATGATTGTTATCAAATTACAATACATTACCATATGATAGTTATCAAATTAACAATTGACAATAGACAATATTTTTCGGACGTAGCAAATCGTTTGTTGGATGTTTGTCGGTTTGTTATTTAGTTTAAATGTGAGCATAAATTTTATACATTGTTGCCATTTCGTTTTTTTATTCCGCTTGATTTATCCGATTCAATTTTAACTGAGCTAAATTTTAATCAATTCCACTATCTTTTCTCTATTGACTATATCCTCAATTTTATAAAATAAGATTGAGTTAAATAACATAAATACCATTACATACCAAAATCCGTGATGCATATAAATCCAAGAAGAAGCGCCCCAACTATTGGCAATAAAAACGAATAATAGAAAAATTCGAGATATTTTTTTTGGAAGATAATAACCCAGAATTACAATTAAAATCAACCACAATATAGAAAGTACAAATATTCCGGAAATGTGATTTTTCATAAAAAGTCCACCAATAGGATTCCCTTCATTAGCAACTTTCAGATTTCCATTCCAATAATCATTCGGTTGATAAATTATTGTTATGACTATATCAAAAAGACTTGCCCAAAATGCAGGAATCACCAATAACAATTTCTTTTTATTCATTCTTTTTGTCTTAGAAGAGTTAATATTCGGTTTTTTTCATAATGAATGGCAACTCTCTTGTGTATGAAACGTAGCGTATAAAAAGACACTAACTTTTCGGATTTTGCACGAGCCGAATTTTTTATTTTTATGTTTAATTTTCTTTTCTAAATATAACCAAAAAAAAAATTTGGCGTACTTTGTAAATATA
>JBFFLX010000238.1:0-4793 GCA_041554435.1 Bacteroidales bacterium | reverse complement strand
CGATGCAACTGAAGCCATAAGCATTGACTTCCCAAGACCTGGTCCACCGTAGATATATCTACAGTCCGGTTCCTCATCAAACGTATCGACTGTTTTTATCCAATCTTTCATCGTTTTTATCTCATCAACACGACCAATAAGTTCCTCTTTTAGGTATCTAGCCTCCATAATAAAATCATTATAATGATATTCATGTTGTTTGATCTTTGTACTTTTATCTGCCTTTTTATTTAAACCAAAGATCATCTCAAACTCTTCTTGTCTATTAGTGATAGAGTATGATTCTTCCACGCCCATAGGGATATACTGCACACCTTGTTTGTCTGTTCTTAGATATGTTTGGGGATCCTGTGAGTAATCCTAAAAAATTTGAATTAAGTACTGTTGGCATTCAATGCAACGTCAAAGGAGGTAAAAGAGTGCCAAAAGGAGAAAAGTTGGTTTCTAATAATACTGGATTTCCATACATTAAAGCAGGAAATATAAAGTTAGGAAAAGTTACATTAAAAAATTTAGAATATTTATTGCCTCAAACAAGAGAAAAACTAAAAAGATATATCGTTGAGAAAGGAGATGTTTGCATTACAGTTGTAGGAGTAAATATAGGAGATATTGGTATTGTGCCAGATGAATTACATTTAGCAAATCTTACAGAAAATGCGAACAAAATTCTAATAAAAAATAAATCTATTTTAAATAATATCTACTTAGCAAAGTACCTTCAAATGGAATTTGTTCAAAAAAATATTAGCGCAAAAACTATGGCAGTTGGTGTTCCTAAATTAGCATTATTTAGAATTGAACAAATTGAATTACTAATCCCTCCAATTTCTTTACAAAATAAATATCTAGAAAGAATTACAATCATAGAAGAACAAAAAGCCATAGCACAAAAGAGTTTAGAGAAATCAGAAGCATTGTTTAACAGCCTTTTACAAAAGGCATTTAAAGGGGAGTTAGTATGAGTGAAGATGTAATTAAAAAAGTTGGACTTATAGATAATATATTTCTAAATAACTCTACACATACATTTTTAGGTGAAAATCATTTGAAATTAAAAGGTCTATTTGGACATACACTTTCAATTGAAGATATGGAAGAACTTGTGAAGAACAATGTTTTTATAAATATCATGTTTAGCCCTGGTTCAAACTCATTCATTAAACATTCAATGCCTATTGATTCTGCATTAATAAATTTAGATTATAATTCTCTTAAAAATATTCCAAGAGAACATTCAATGGCAATCTTACTTCATGAAATAGGTCATGCAATGAGTCCAGGAGATCCTTCTGAATTTATTGCTGATAATTATGCTGTTGAAAGAGGTTATGGTAATCATATTGTCAAATCATTAGAAGAAAATATTATATCTAATCCTAAAGAATTTGATAAACCTATTACTCATGAAAGAATTAAAAAAATTCTAAACATTTAAACATGAGCAACTTTAAGTTTCTTCAACAAGAGTGGTTGTCACTCTACAGTAAACTAAAAACAGCTGAGCAACGCGTTTATTTAGAGCCTGTTTCTACTGCTAGTTATTGTCGTTTGGTATTAGAGGAAAGTATGTACTTAATGTATGATTTAGAACATATTGAAAAACCATTCAATACAGAACTGGTTAATTTAATGAATGCTGAAGAAATAAAAAGTATTATTCCTTTTCAACTCATACAAGGCTTACATATTGTTAGAAAAACTGGAAACAATGCAGCTCATTATGGGCAGCGAATAAGTAGTAAAGAAGCCTTAATAAGCATTCGTTACATTTATGATTTTACCAAGTGGTTTGCTCAAAATTACAGTAGTAAGTTACCCGAATTGCCAGGCAAATTTGATGAGCAGCTGATCCCTAAATTGGGAGAAAAACAACGCCAATTAAAAGAGCTTCAACAAGAACAAGAAAAAGCCCAACAACAATTATTAGAGAAAATAGCAAAGCTGCAAAAAGAGAAAGAAGCAATACTTTCTAAAGCAGCAAAAAGTGAAGCATCTTTAGAAGCTTTTAAATTACAAACAAAGCAAGCAGTTGTAAAACTGAAAAAGCAAAAGAAAGAACGCCAAAAACCAATTGCTACAGAATTTACAGAAGCACAAACCAGAAAACATCTTATTGATGCAGATTTAAAAGAAGCTGGCTGGAACAATCTTGCTCAAGGAAGAGAATTGGAATACCCAGTGATTGGTATGCCAATATCAGCAGACAATCCAAAAGGAAATGGTTTTGTAGATTATGTACTTTGGGATGACAATGGTAAACCGTTGGCAATTATTGAAGCTAAACGTACCACAAAAGATATTGAAATTGGAAAGCATCAAGCATTTTTGTATGCCAATTGTTTAGAACAAATGCACCACCAAAGACCTATTATTTTTTATACCAATGGTTATGAAACCAAAATTTGGGAAGATACGTTTTACAGTGCTCCAAGAAGAATATATGGTTTTTATACCAAAGAAGAATTACAATGGCTAATTCAAAGAAGAACTACCATAAAAGACTTGCGTAAAGCAACCATTAATACCACCATTGTAAATAGACCTTACCAGTTTGAAGCCATCAATCGTGTTGCTGAAACTTTTGTAACTGATGGAGCAAATGGTATTTGTGGTAATAAAAGAAGAGCTTTATTGGTAATGGCAACTGGTAGTGGAAAAACAAGAACTGCTGCTGCATTGGTGGATGTACTCTTCAAAAATAATTGGTTAAAAAGAGTGCTGTTTTTAGCAGATAGAAATGCACTGGTACGACAAGCTAAAAATAGTTTTAGTGAGCACCTCCCCGACTTATCTTCTATTGATTTAACACAGGAAAAAGAAAACGATATTACTAGATTGGTATTTAGCACCTACCCTAGTATGATGAACAAAATAGACAATGTTCGCAATTTTGATGAACGATTTTATGGAGTTGGTCATTTTGATTTAATTATAGTTGATGAAGCACATCGTTCCATTTACAACAGATACAAAGCAATATTTGATTATTTTGATGCTGCCATTGTTGGATTAACTGCAACTCCAAAAGATGGAATAGATCATAACACCTTTGAATTATTTGGCTGCAGTAATGAAGATCCTACCTTTATGTATGAATTGCATCAGGCAGTACCATTATACTTAAATCCTTATAAAAATATTGATATTACTACCAACTTTTTAAGAGATGGTATTAAATACAAAGACCTTTCAGACAAAGACAAAGAGAAATATGAAGAAACATTTGAAGACAAAACCACAGGTCTATTTCCAGAGGAAATAAGAGCAAACGCAATGAATAAGTGGTTATTCAATAAAGATACAGTAAACAAGGTCTTAGATGCTTTAATGCAAAATGGACTTAAAATAGAGGGTGGCGATAAATTAGGAAGAACCATCATTTTTGCTGTCAATCAAAACCACGCCAAGTTTATTTTAGAATGTTTTACAGAAAGATATCCACACTTACCTTCTGGTTTTATTGCAATGATTCACAATGAAGTTTCTCACGCCCAAAGTTTAATTGATGCTTTTTGTGATAAATACAAAGAGAACAACCCTCAAATTGCAATTTCAGTTGATATGTTGGATACTGGTATTGATGCTGTGAGAATTTTGAATTTGGTATTTTTTAAAGTTGTCCGTTCGTATTCCAAATTTTGGCAAATGATTGGTAGAGGTACCAGATTGTGTGAGGATGTTTTTGGACCAGATCAACCAAAAAACCAATTTTTAATATTTGATGTTTGTGGAAACTTTGATTTCTTTGAAGTACAGAAACAAGGGAAGGAAACACTGGCAGGAAAGCCTATTACACAACAGATTTTTGAAACAAGAATGCATTTAAGCAGATTACTTGCTGAAACTGGTGAAACAGAAGATGTTGAACTATCAAACTCACTAAGAGATATTTTACATAAGGCAGTTGATAATTTAGACAAGGAAAGATTTCAAGTAGCTATGAATCTGAAATATGTTGATGAATTTAAAAATAGAGCACGTTGGAATAACTTAGACAGTAATGATGTTCACATTATAGAAGAAAATTTATCTGAACTACCTATTCCAGAAACCATCAATGAAATGGCTAGGCGTTTTGATTTAATGATGTTGAAACTACAGCAGGCTACTCTAATGATGTCTGGAACTAAAAAGAAGTACGAAGAAACATTAATAGACATTGCTGAAGGCTTAAGTCAAAAATACACAATACCAGTAGTATTACGTTCAAAACCACTTATTGAAAGCATCAAAAAACAAGACTTTTACAAAGGTATTTCACAAAAAAAATTAGATAGTGTAAGAGATGAATTAAGAGAGTTGGTGCAATACTTAGAAAGTGCTGGCAGAACTATTGTATACACTGATATTGAAGATTCAGAAATTACAATGAGTGCCAATGAACCTGAGCTTGCATCTAATTATGGTAAATCCTACAGAAGAAGAGTTGAAAGCTTTATTAGAGAGCATAAACACCAGTTAACTATTTCAAAATTGGCAACCAATGCTCCTATTACAGCAAAAGAATTAAAATTGTTAGAAGATATCCTTTTTGATGCTGAAGAACGTGGCACAAAAGAAGATTTTATAAAAGAGTTTGGGGAAGAACCATTAGGTGTTTTTATTAGAAGCATTATTGGATTGGATGTAAAAGCAGCCCAAAATGCTTTTGCAGATTTTTTACTAGCAGGAAACCTAAGAGCAGACCAAATGACCTTTATACAAAATATCATTTCCTATCTCACCAAGAATGGCACCATAGAACCAAGTATGTTATTTGAGCCACCATTTACTGATATGAATGATCAAGG
>JBFFLX010000237.1:0-4821 GCA_041554435.1 Bacteroidales bacterium | reverse complement strand
TATCAATTGAATAGGTTAAATTTAGATAGATATGCCAGAATAATAATTGATCAAACTTTATTTTTAATGTTGGGGGCATATTAAAATCTTGTTGCCGACATTAGTAACAATATTTTAATGCTAATTGACCGACAGAAATTAATCACCCTATTGAAGAAATATTTAAATTCAAGAACCATAAATTAAACTATATTTGCTCATAATGATACTGTTAAGTGTGCATATTAATGAATCATAAGAACCATGAAAAAATTAAACTCCTCCATCCTGCTATTATTTATTGCAATCCTATTGCTATCAATATCTAATACCGGATGTAAAAAAAATAATGACACTGAAGTAAAGTATATAACCATTGGAGTAATCCTTCCATTGGATCAGAAAAATGGTAGCCTGCGTGAAAATGCTTTGCGTACCGCAATTGACGAAATAAATAAAGGGGGTGGAGTTGGTGATGGTTATGAAATTCGCTTAGCAGTCAGGAGTTCAGAAGGAGTTGACAGAAAAGTCGCAGCAGCATTGGCAGCAAGGGAAATTATTACTAATAACAATTATTTAGTGGGTTTTATTTCCAGCTTTTCATCCTCATCATCAGGAATAATTGAAGAAGTAAGCCCGGATAATTATCCAGTTATATCAGGATCAGCAACTGTCTCAAGTTTATCAGGTATTTCACCATATTTCCAACGACTTTGTTCACCTGACCCTTTTGAAGCAAATGTTCTTGTCCAAAAAACCATTGAATATGGCATTAATACTGTTGCCATCGCCGTTGAGGAGGGTGATCAATATTCGGAAGAATTAGCGGACGCATTCCAAAATGAATTTGGCAATGGTACTGTTGCCAAGGTAAGTTTTAGTGAAGGTGACCCAAACTATGCCGCTAAAATAAATGAGTTATTGGAGAATAACCCTGAAGGTATATTTATTTCCATGTTAAATTCAACTGTTTACGTTGAGTTTCTTACAATGTTGAATAATATTAATAAAAGTAAAAGTCTGATTGAAACATCATTTATTCTTTGTGATGGACTATTCACAAATGAGCTTCTTCAGTCTCCAGTCGAATATATGCTTGGTGAAATTAATGATCATCCAAAGAATTTTGGAGCATTCCCTTCGGCCGATACAACAAGTACTGCATATATTTACTTCCGTGAAAAACTGATGGAGAAATATGATCAGGAAGTAGCCTCATATAATGCTCAGTTTTATGATATTGGATATATTTACGCTTTAGCAATGCAGAAATCATTATCAGAAGTTGATAATATTTCCTCTGATGTATTTAAAGAACTTGTTGCAGTTAATATAAGAATTGTGGCAAGTGAATTCTCAGGTGATACGAAAGTTAATCCATCTCAAGGTTGGCCGGCTATAAAGTCTTCTGCACAAGCAGGGAATATAAACTATGAAGGCGCAAGCGGAAACTGCAATATTGATAATTATGGGAATACTATTACACCTTATTCCGTTTTTAAAGTGATTAGAAATGATCAGGAGTTAAACTTTGAAATAATCGAAATTATACCATAATATACAGATAATTAAATAATTATACTGAATTAGTAATTGTTTTTAGAAGAACTAACCAATTTTGATTCTGAAAACGACATTTATAAAAAATGGTATACGATTATGCGAATAAAAAGTGTAAATAAACAAATTCAATTTTATCAATAACCGGACTCTTTATTATATTTGGCGAACTTTTTTAAAATAGTATTACACATTAAATTAAGTGAATAATTCTTCTTAGTTGGTTTTACAATAGTTTCTGTTTACATATTAGGAGGAGACTTGATTTCAACACGCAAAGTTTTGATAAATAAGAGATAATAAAGTAATATAAAGCAAAAATATTCATCAATGGAACATAAAAAAAAGTCCTTAATCAACAGCCTAAGTATCTTCAAAGTTTTCATATTTGTTTGTATTTTTTCATTTGGGTTTGAGTCAGAAGCTCAGGTAAACTGGACAAATGACGGAGATTCTTATTTTAAATTAGAAGAAAACCAACTTGTTACATATACGCTTCCCAGTCATGATGTTAAAATTATCATTTCTAAGGAGCAACTTATACCGGCAGGAGAATCCAAGCCAATTAAAATTGCCCATTTTTCTTTCTCATCCGACCAACAAAAAGTATTATTGTTTACCAATACTAAAAAGGTTTGGCGACTGCATACCAAAGGTGATTATTGGGTTTTTGATTTTAAAACAAAAGCCTTAAAAAAACTTGGAGAAGGACTCTCACCTTCCTCACTGATGTTTGCAAAATTTTCTCCCGATGGGAAAACCATAGCTTATGTTTCTGAGAATAATATATATATTGAGGATTATAAAAGTGCTAAGGTGAAAGCCCTAACTACAAATGGGACAGTAACTCTAATAAATGGAACTTTTGACTGGGCCTATGAGGAGGAGTTTGCATGCAGAGATGGATTTCGATGGAGTCCGGATAGTAAATCTATTGCCTATTGGCAGATTGATGCGAGCAGCATAAAGAAGTTTTATATGATCAACAATACCGATTCGATATATTCTCAATTGGTGCCTTTGGAATATCCTAAAGTTGGCGAAACGCCATCTGAATGTAAAGTTGGAGTTGTAAAGCTTGATGATGGCAAAACCAAATGGATAGATATTCCCGGAGATGCTTCACAAAACTATTTAGTGCGAATGGAATTTATTCCAAACACTAACAAACTGCTGGTGCAGCAATTAAATAGGAAACAAAACGTGAGTAAATTATACATTGCCAATGCCTCCAATGGAAGTGTAAAAATGATTCAGGAAGAATCGGATGAAGCATGGGTAGATTTATTTCAGCAAGGCAATACTTATGCTATTGATTACACAAATAATTTTAATTTTCTGGAAAAAACAAATAGCATTCTTTGGGCATCTGAAAAAGATGGATGGCGTCATTTATATCAGGTTTCCCTGGAAGGTAAGCCGGAAATACTCATTACAAAAGGCGATTACGATGTTATAGATTTAAAATTCATCGATTCGAAAAATGGATATGTTTACTATTTGGCTTCTCCTGATAACGCTACCCAAAAATATTTATTTAAGTCGAAATTAAATGGAAAAGGAAAGCATAAATTATTAAGTCCCAATAGTTTAGTAGGAAGCCACGACTATTCTTTTTCTTCCAATGGAAAATATGCCATACATACATTTACAAATCACTTTACACCAAGAACTAAAGAATTTATTAGGGTTGCCAATCATAAAGCCTTAAGCGAAGAAGAAAGCATAGCAACTAAGTTGAAAAACATTGAAAAAAATTCAACAACTGAGTTTTTTACCATAAAAACTGCCGACAATGTTGAGATGGACGGATGGATGGTAAAACCAACAAATTTCGATTCTACAAAAAAATATCCTGTGGTTTTCTATGTGTATTCAGAACCTGCGGCAACTACCGTAAGAGATGTATATAATGTTAGTAGAAATCGTTGGTATAAAGGCAATATGGCCGATGATGGGTATATTTATATTTCTCTTGATAACAGAGGTACTCCTGCACCAAAAGGACGGGAATGGAGAAAGTCAATTTACAGAAAAATAGGAGTTGTGAATATTAACGATCAGGCAATGGCAGCCAAAGAAATTTTGAAATGGAATTTCGTTGATCCTGAGCGGGTTGCTGTATGGGGCCACAGTGGGGGAGGCTCTGCCACTTTAAATTTAATGTTTCGATATCCTGAGATATACAAAACAGGAATTTCCCTTGCTGCAGTTGCATATCAATTGACCTACGACAATATATATCAGGAACGTTATATGGGATTGCCCCAGGAAAATATGGAAGATTTCATTGTTGGTTCTCCCATAACATATGCGAAAAATCTGGAAGGTAATTTGCTTTATATACACGGAACAGGAGATGATAATGTACATTATCAAAATGCAGAACTCCTATTGAATGAATTAATAAAATACAATAAGCAATTTCAAGTTATGCCATACCCAAACAGGTCGCATGGTTTTAGGGAAGGTGAAGGAACATATAATCATTTGTCAACTTTATATACAAATTTCCTAAAACAGCACTGTCCGCCGGGAGGCAGATAATTTTTTATTGAGTATTTCATTTATCATATTATAAAGATGAAAAAAGTATTATTATTACTGGCAAATGGGTTTGAGATATTTGAAGCAAGTGCTTTCATTGATGTAATAGGGTGGAATCTTGCAGAGGGAGATAATTCAACCCAACTATATAGTTGTGGGTTGAAAAAAGAAATAAAAAGCTCTTTTGATCAGAAGTTCGTTGTAGATTATTTGATAGATGATATAGAAATAAATGATTTTGACGCATTAGCTATACCCGGTGGATTTGAAATCTACGATTACTATAAAGATGCTTACGATAATAAATTCCTTGATTTAATCAGGTCTTTTAGGGCGAAGGGAAAAATAATTGCAACAATATGTGTTGGTGCGCTACCCTTGGCCAAAAGTGGAGTTTTGGAGTCCAAAAATGGAACTACTTATAATAGTTTAGTTCGCAGGCAGGCACTTAAGGAATTTGGTGTAAATGTGATAAATCAACCTCTTGTATTTGAAGATAATATGATTACATCATGTGGCCCATCCACCGCAGTAACTGTGGCATTACTTCTACTCGAGAGTTTGACAACGAAGGCTAATTCTGATAAAGTTCGTAAACTAATGGGGTTTTAACTCTTATTACTGTTTTATGTTTAGCAGACAAAATATGGCTTTTTCCAGAGAATACTATTACATATAAGTTAATTTGATAGTCAAATAAAAACTTAACATATTATGAGTGACAGAAATTTTCAG
>JBFFLX010000236.1:0-4856 GCA_041554435.1 Bacteroidales bacterium | reverse complement strand
TGAGGAATCTGATTTGAGACAATAAATGTTTAAAGGTTCAGAAGTTCAAAGGTTCAGAAGATTAGAGGATTAAAGGATCAGAAGATCAGATGGATGAATGTTTGGAGATAAATGCTCGTAACACTAAAGGAGATTCCTCTTTGTCGTCCCTCCTCATTCGGAATGACATAATAGAGTTATAAGTGCCTAAAGTTAAAAGTGCCTAGAGTTAAATTTGAAACCTAAAAACCCGCATCTCGCAAACTCGCAACTCGAAACACGTAACTCGTAACTCGCAATTCACAAACTATTTATTAAAAAGATCCTCAACTATTGTCAAAATTTTTACTTTTGCAGTTGTTAAAAACTTAACATTAAATAATAGTATATGAAATACAATATGGTTGACCTGGTTGGTCAGTATAAAAAGATAAAGCCAGAAGTTGATGAGGCTATTTTAAATATCATGAATGAAGCCTCTTTCATTGGAGGTCCTGCTGTAAAATCATTTCAAAAGAATTTTGAAGAATACCTTGGTGTTAAGCATGTAATTCCATGTGCCAACGGAACTGATGCTCTTCAGGTAGCCTTAATGGCTTTGGATTTGAAACCAGGTGATGAAGTAATTACAACTTCTTTTACTTTCATTGCTACTGCTGAAGTAATTGCGTTATTGCAATTAACTCCGGTTTTAGTGGATGTGGAACCCGACACCTACAATATTGATCCTGTGGCAGTTGAGAAGGCTGTCACTTCAAAAACAAAGGCTATAATTCCTGTTCACTTATTTGGTCAGTGTGCTAAAATGCATGAACTAAAGCAAATTGCCAAAAAACATAATTTATATGTAATTGAAGATACAGCACAAGCTGTTGGTGCTGATTATACATGTCCGAAAAGCGGAAAAACAAAGAAAGCCGGAACGATAGGCCATATTGGCTGCACTTCCTTTTTCCCTTCGAAAAACCTGGGTGCCTTTGGTGATGGTGGTGCAATCTTCACCAATGATGATGATTTGGCTGCAAAAATGAGAGTGGTTGTAAATCATGGTATGACAGTAAGGTATTATCATGATTATGTGGGCGTTAACTCACGTCTCGACAGTATGCAAGCAGCAGTATTGGATATCAAACTAAAACATCTTGATGAATATGCACAGGCTCGTTTAAAAGCAGGAAAATATTATAATAATGCATTTGCAAATAATCCAAAAATTACTCCCCCATATATTGCTGAAGATTATACAACACACGTATTTCATCAATATACTATGGTTTTAAATGACGTTAATCGCGACGCTTTGAGGAAGCATCTGGCAGATAAAGGGATAGCCTCTGCTGTTTATTATCCGGTTCCATTGCATATGCAAAAAGCATATTTGGACCCAAGGTATAAAGAGGGGGATTTCCCGGTTACCGAACAACTGAGCAAAACTGTTATGTCGCTTCCAATACATACCGAACTAACAGAAGAAATTCAAAAAGAAATTACGGATGCCGTATTGGAATTTGTAAATAAGTAATTCATAATGTTGATATTAAAAGCAAAATTTGGGTTTAATAAATCCTGAATTTTGCTTTTCTTTGTTAAACAATAATCAATTAAATAAATTAAAAAATGGAAAAGGAATATTTTGCTCACGAAACAGCAGTTATAGATGAAAATTGTAAAATTGGAAGTGGGGTCAAGATTTGGCATTTTTCACACATTATGAGTAATTGTACTATCGGCGACGACTGTAATATTGGGCAAAATGTTGTGGTAAGTCCTGAGGTTATTTTGGGTGATAATGTTAAAGTTCAGAATAATGTTTCCATTTATACCGGAGTTATTTGTGAAGATGATGTTTTTTTAGGCCCTTCAATGGTTTTTACAAACGTCCTTAATCCTCGGTCTCTTGTAAACCGCAGAGGCAATTACAGCAAGACTGTAGTAAAAAAAGGAGCTACTATTGGAGCCAATGCAACCATAGTTTGCGGACATAATATTGGTGAATTTGCTTTTATTGGTGCAGGTGCTGTAATTACCAAAGAAGTTAAACCCTACGCCCTTATGGTTGGAAATCCTGCCAAACAAATTGGATGGATGAGTGAATACGGACAACGACTGGAATTTGACGAAAACAATACAGCCTTATGTACTGAAAGTGAAGAAAAATATGTTCTCGAAAAAGGTTATGTAAGAAAAGTATAATTAAAAATACTTATTTATAGTGAAAACTTATTTTCCTATAAATTTCTTCTGTTTCACTATGACATTTTCTTTTAACTTTGTAAGAGTAAATAAGATTACATCCAAAAATAATTGCAATGAAAATACTTGTTACTGGTGGAACTGGTTATATAGGTTCACATACCGTTGTTGAACTACAGAACCAAGGCTACGAAGTTGTTATAGTTGACAACCTCTCAAACTCAAGTGCCAATATAGTTGATAATATTCAGAAAATAAGTGGCAAAAGACCTCTTTTCGAGGAATTTAACCTGGTAGACAGAGAAAAAACTGCCGACTTCTTTAAACGGCATAACGATATTAAAGGGATAATTCATTTTGCAGCTTTTAAAGCTGTGGGCGAATCGGTTCAAAAACCTTTGATGTATTATAGAAATAATCTCGACTCCCTTATTAATATACTTCAGGGAATGATAGATAATGAAATACCCAATATTGTATTTTCTTCGTCCTGTACTGTTTACGGTCAGCCGGATGAGTTACCCGTATCGGAAAACGCACCAATAAAAAAGGCCGAATCTCCATATGGAAATACTAAGCAAATTTCTGAAGAGATACTTACTGATACATGCAAAACAAGTAAATTAAATGTAATTGCATTAAGATATTTCAATCCAATTGGCGCTCATGAATCAGCAATTATTGGTGAACTTCCTTTGGGTGTACCGAACAATTTGGTTCCATTTATCACTCAAACTGCAATTGGAATAAGAGAGCAGCTAAGTGTGTTTGGCGACGACTATGACACTCCCGACGGCACAGCAATTCGCGATTATATTCATGTGGTAGACCTTGCAAAAGCCCATGTAATTGCTGTCGACAGGATGATAAATGAAAACATGAAAAAACAAATGGAAATCTTTAACCTGGGAACAGGTAATGGATATTCTGTTTTAGAAGTTATCAAATCCTTTGAAAAAGTTTCAGGTGAAAAATTAAACTATAAAATTGTTGCCCGCAGAGAAGGTGATATTACACAGGTTTGGGCAGATCCTGAATTTTCCAATAAAGAACTTGGATGGAAAGCAGAAAAAGGTATTGATGAAATGACATTGTCTGCCTGGAAATGGGAACAAGCCTTAAGAAATAAATAAAAATAAAATTGACTTATTAATATGAAAAAAATATTAATCACCGGTGGAGCAGGATTTATTGGCTCACATGTTGTACGTTTATTTGCAAACAAATATCCTGATTATCAAATATATAATCTCGACAAACTTACCTATGCAGGAAATCTGGAAAACCTCAAAGACGTAGAGAAATTACCAAATTATAAATTCGTTTTGGGCGATATAGTTAATGGTGAATTTATCATGGACCTTTTTCAAAGGGAAAATTTCGATGGTGTTATTCACCTTGCTGCCGAATCGCATGTGGATCGTTCCATTACAAATCCCATGGAATTTATCATGACAAATATTGTTGGAACGGTAAACCTTTTAAATGCCGCAAAGCATATCTGGAAAGATAATTTTGAAGGCAAGCGTTTCTATCATGTTTCCACCGATGAAGTATATGGTTCTTTGGGCGACACAGGCTTCTTTTATGAAGATACAGCCTACGACCCACATAGCCCCTATTCTGCTTCAAAAGCAAGTTCCGACCATTTGGTAAGAGCCTATCATGATACTTTCGGACTACCTATAATTATTTCAAATTGTTCTAACAATTATGGGCCTAATCAGTTTCCTGAGAAACTTGTTCCTTTGTTTATAAATAATATTCGACATAATAAAGCATTACCTGTTTATGGCAAGGGTGAAAATGTACGCGACTGGCTTTACGTAATTGATCATGCTGCTGCCATAGATGTTATTTACCACAATGGAGAAACCGGGGAAACCTTTAATATTGGCGGGCATAATGAGTGGAAAAATATCGATTTGATTAAGGTTTTGATTAAGGTAGTTGACAGAAAACTTGGCAGAGAGCCTGGAACTTCTGAGAAATTAATTACTTACGTTACCGACCGTGCAGGACATGATTTACGTTACGCCATCGACTCTACTAAATTACAAGACAAACTGGGTTGGAAACCAAGTTTACAATTTGAAGAAGGCATAGAAAAAACTGTCGACTGGTATTTAGAAAATCAGAAGTGGTTAGATAATGTTACTTCCGGTAACTACCAGAAATATTACGATGAAATGTATAAAGACAGATAGACGAATTATCCATTAGTCGTTGTCGGGATTACAATCATCCTTGGCTAATTGCATTTCTTCCAGGCTATTAATGGTTTGTAAAGTTCCATCTTTCCATTTAATTTCTACCGGAAATTGTAATACAGGTTTGGCTGCAACATCGGGATGTGCATCATACCAGGCTTTTACGTCAGACCAACCTTCTTCATTATTAGAACTTACTTCGATAATTGTACCATCAGGCATAATGTAATTCACAGGATAAACCAGTCGGAAACATCTTTCTTTTCCTTTACAGGCTTGTTTTACTCTCCTTAGTTGCATTGCGTTTTCGAGGGTTTTGATTTCACCCTTGAACTTTATATCAACAGGAAACTTAATTGCTGGCTTTTGGGCAACATCAGGATGAGCAATATACCAATCCTTTATCTCATTCCATCCTTCTTCATCATCCTTACTGTTGATTATAACTTCTGTTCCATCTGGTAATACATATGT
>JBFFLX010000235.1:0-4864 GCA_041554435.1 Bacteroidales bacterium | reverse complement strand
TTTACATTCATTAGTTACACGTATATCATTAGTATACTCATTATCAACAACAACTCCTATTTTCATATTTTGTAATTAGTTACGCAAATATAGATATATAGTAGTTAAGTAGAAATTTTAAAGTTAATTGGTAAATTTGAAAATGTAAAATTGCGGTCACTCAAATAATTTACTGAATTTTATTTTTATAGTTGATATTATTAAACGATTAAATTTATTTTTACAAAAAAAATAAATTGGGCATAATAAAAAAACAATCTATCTCGGGAACCATATACTCTTACATAGGAGTAGTACTTGGTTTTATAACCATAGGTATATTATATCCGCGGATATTTAATACCGAAGAAGTAGGATTGCTGAGGGTATTGGTTTCGTATGCCGTGCTATTTTCGCAGTTTGCCGGACTGGGTATAAATACTGTTACAGTTAAACTTTTTCCTTATTTCAGAGATAAGGATAAAAAACATCATGGTTATCTGGGACTGGCATTAATGGTTTCAACTGCAGGTCTCATATTATCGATAGCAATATTTTTGCTTTTTAAATCGTACATACTCGCCGATGCAGATGTTGACGCCAACCTGTTTGCTCGCTATTATTATTATGTGGTTCCGCTAATAATATTCTCTCTCTTATTTAATGTTTTCGATACTTATTATCGTGTATTGTATAATGCCGTTAAGGGAATAATTTATAAAGAAGTTATTCAAAGAGTATTTATTTTAATGGCAATTGCACTTTTCTATTTTGAGTTAATTGATTTTGAAACTACTGTGGTTCTTTATTGTATTGCCATAATATCACCCACTATTCTTCTTTTCTTCTCGCTCATTTATAATAAACAGTTGTTTTTAAAACCTGATTTGGGCTTCATTAACAAGAAGATGTCGCGCGAAATGCTTACAGTGGGGTTTTATGGAATATTAGCATCTTTCTCAGGTGTACTGGTTTTAAATATTGATGTGATTATGGTTGAGCGAATGCTAGGTCTTAGCCAGGCCGGAATTTATACTATTACTTTTTTCTTCGGCACTCTTATTTTAATTCCACTTCGCACTATGGGTAAAATAGGTTCGGTGGTAATTGCTGATGCCTGGAAAAGAGATGATTTAGCCACTATAGATGATATTTATAAAAAAAGCAGCATCACATTAAGTGTGGTTGGAGTATTATTATTTATTGGTATTTGGGGAAATATAGATAATATTTTCTCCCTTATAAAAGATGAATACCTACCTGGAAAAATGGTTATTCTGTATATTGGAATAGCAAATTTATTTGATATAAGTGTGGGCGTGAGTCCTCATATTATTGTTAATTCAAAATACTATAAATACTTATCATACTTCCTTATTGGCTTTGCTATTATGCTGATAGTCACCAATTTGATGTTGATCCCCGTTTACGGGATTGTGGGTGCAGCCATAGCTTCCCTTATTTCAAAGTTTATTTTTAGTGTTGTTAAATGGTATTTTTTGTATAATAAATTTAAAATACAACCCTTCACTTTTAAATTTGTTTACCTTATAATAATTGGCCTGGCAACCTATTATATTTCAACACTAATGCCTGCTATAAACAATTTCATCATCGATATATTGGTGAGGAGTTTATTAATATCGGTATTATTTATTGTTCCGGTTTATTTTCTTAAGATATCGGAAGATTTGAATCAGCGTCTGGAAGCCATTTTAAGAAGTTTTATGGGAAGTAATAAGCATTGATTTAAAAACTAAGTGTTAATTGTTTAAATTTGCCCTTTAGTTTATGGAGAATATTGAAAATTTTAATATTGTATTTATTGGTAGCGGAGCAATTTCCACTGCAATAGGAAATGTTCTCAGCATGAAAAACGAGTTCGACGTTACCTTGCTATCCATAGAAGAAGATGTTGTTAACTCCATAAATCAAAACCATATAAATACTAAGTATTTCCCCCAGATAAAACTTGATAAATCGCTTAAAGCCACAATGGACAAAAGTGTATTATCGGAGGCAGATATTATTTTTATAGGAATTCCATCAAACATTGTTGTAGGATATATAGAAAGACATAAAGACCTTATAAATTCCACTTCGCTTATTGTGAACCTTGCAAAAGGATTCGGCCCCGATCATAAAACTATCCCTCAGGGTCTTTCCAGAATTGTTCAAAATCAAATATTTAGCATGAAAGGGCCCTCTTTTGCGAGAGAAATAATTAGCAATATGGCAACAGGATTAACTGTTGTGGCCAGGCGCGACAAAAGTTTTCCTCTCTTCGAAAAAATATTTAAGGATACTTCCATTTATCTTGATTTTAGTACTGATGTTGTTGGTGTGGAATTGGCAAGTATTCTGAAAAATATATATGCAATTATTGTTGGAATTGTTGATGCACATTATGATTCGCCAAATTTGAGATCACTTGTGCTTACCAAATCCATTAACGAGATGAAATATCTCATGACGAGGTTTGGGGGTAAAGATGAAACTATGTTTAATTATTGTGGTTTTGGTGATTTTAGTCTTACAGCCTTAAACGACCTTAGTAGAAACCGTACTCTAGGACTGTTAATTGGGAAGGGCTTCTTTACAGCCGATATATCAGAAAAAGTAACTTTGGAAGGCAAAATTGCGACTAATATTTTTATTGAAGAAATTGCCAAAAAGCGCCATATTAAAACTAAAAAACTGATGATGAAAGAGTTATATAAAGTCTTTAATGAAGAGGATTATGATATAACTAACTTTGTTAACCGTATACTTTCAGCCAACGGTCATTAGGAATAAATTTCCTCTATTGCTGCAGCCATCTTCTCTGTTAATTTCTGTCTGCTGTATTTTTCAGTATTCTTGCTTTGAGCCTCCAGTTTTCCCTTCTCAAATCTCTCAAAACTTTCAATTATATAGTTTTTAAGTTTCTGCTTTTCTTCAAAGCCGAAAGTTTTACCGGCATTACATTCATCGATAACTTTAGCAGCGTCACCATCTTCAGGTGCTATGCAAATAATGGGTCTTTTGGAGGCCAGGTATTCAAATATTTTACCGGTTAATATAAGTTTTGCATTGGGTGTATTGTTAACTAACAGCAAAAGCATACTGGCTGATTGCTGCTCAATAATAACCTCATTATGTGGGAGGTAATCAACTATTTCCAGTTTGTCGCTGAGGCCGTTATTTTTAAAGTTTTCGAGGGCATGCATGTCGATTTTCCCGACATTTTTTATCCTGAGTTTTTTATGGAAAGATTTGTTTTCTTTTATCAATTCACTTAAAACCTGCAGCAAATTATATGGTGTGCGGGTTTTGCTCATTGATCCTATATGCGACAGAACAAATTCATCTGTTTTTGTTGTAGAATATTCAATAATGTCTTCAGAGTCGTATCCGTTAGGAATAATATGATACTTTCTATCCACAATAGATAAGAATTCACTTTGCATACCGGGGCTTATAACACTAATACTATCTGCTTTCTCCAATATTAATTTCTCAAGTTTGTGATGCTTTTTGTCGGCTCTTTTACCAAGTTTTAAATCTTTGTAATAGTCGATATTTGTCCAGGGATCGCGAAAATCTGCAAGCCATGGAATTCCGGTTTTTTGCTTCAGTTTATAACCAATAAGATGAGCCGAATGTGGTGGACCTGTGGTTATTATTGCATCTATCTTGTTGTTGTTTAAATATTTGGTAAGTGTTTTAACAGATGGTTTTATCCAGAATTTACGAGCATCAGGGATAAACAGATTGCCTCTAATCCAAATTGAAATATTTTCCAATAAATTGCTTTTTACCTTTTTCTCATTGAGAAATGCGGTTTGTATTTTATCAGATTTATTCCTTCCAGTGAACTTTTTATAAAAAGAATATGGCTCCCAAATTTTGTTTTTTATTATTTCTACACCTTCAGGAATTTCATTCAACAAAGAATTGTCAACACTTGGTCGTTCCGGATTTTCAGGTGTAAAAATAACCGGTTCTATTCCATAATTTCTGAAATACTTGACGAACTTCAGCCATCGCTGAACTCCGCCACCACCACTTGGGGGCCAATAATAAGTTATAATCAGAACTTTACGCATTATGCTTCTGCCTGTTTTTGTCTGCAGGATTTAAACTCTCTGTAAAAAGCAAATAGCAATAATAATATCAATATTGCTGATGAAGCGAAGGAAACTTTTTCTCCTACGGCCCAAACTGTAGGCTCAAACTTAAATTCAATTTTATGTTTTCCTGACGGGATGCTCATGGCTCGTAAAATATAGTTTGCCCTGAATATGGGGCTTTCTTTGCCATCAATATAAGCATTCCAGCCCTTATCATAGAAAACTTCTGAGAATACCACCAGTTGATTTGAAGAAGAATTATATTCATATTCAAGTTTGTTAGCTTGGTATGAAAGCAGTTTGATTGATGCATTATTGTCGTAAGTAAAATCGGTATTTACATCGGCTTCAAAGCGTTTGTCGATTATTGCTGTTTCTCTAAGATTATTGGTTTTTAATGCAGCAATTTCTTCATCAGCACTATTTACAAATATATGTCTTCTTACAAACCACGCATTCCCAAATGCGGCACTATTTATCAGTGGCGAGCCTTCTGGATTGTAAATAATATATCTGGTATTGAGCATATTAAGCACTTGTTGCTTGGCAAGTAGATTAGTAATTTGATCATATCCCTGTCCTTTTTGAAGGCCATCGATAATATTACTTATCTCCTCACTTATATTGTGCTCAATAAGATCCTGATAACGTTGAAGTTTAGCTCCGTGGTAACCTCCTATCGACATGTGAAAATATGATGTGCTTGCGTCGTTAAATGTACTTTTGGTGAGGTCTAATACGCGGAAATCATCATCAGGATCCTGAAGTATAAT
>JBFFLX010000234.1:0-4908 GCA_041554435.1 Bacteroidales bacterium | reverse complement strand
ATAATGTCTTTGTCGACAGAAAAATCTGATTCCGGCACCTGAGTAAAGTCGAGTGAAGCAATTTGCGTTCTCCACGACCATCCTCCATTTGTCCATTCGGTAGTAAACCAAAATGTTGTCCCATCTGTTGGGTCAACGGTCATACTGGAATAATCTCCCCAGCGGGAAATTCCCGTTTGTGATTTTTCTCCCTGGAGAATAGTAGTTTCTTCAATATCCAAAACACCCAGGCCCATCGCTGCACCAGCCAACTGCCCTGCAAATCTTATGGAAGGATAAGTAAGGGGTCCTGAAACCGAATAGCCAAGGGCAATATCACCATTATCATTCATGGCAACACTTCCCATCCAGCGGTTGTTTGCATCATCGGGAGCATAAGTTCCCTGCTGATATATTTCCCAGGCACCTTCGGGGTATTTCCTTAACTCATACCATCTAACACCTGCTCTTCCATTTTCATCAACACGAACAGTATGATTGGTTAACATCACTTCGTAATCTTCAAAATTTCTGTATTGCAAACGATACATAAGTCTACCACTCAAAGCATCAAGTTTCTGAGAAGTCCCTCTTTGATTGATACTTATGTTGTTTGTAAAAAACTGCTCTGTAACCAAATGAGTTAAAAAAGTAGTTGTTGAATTTTCAGGGTTTTCCCAGTCGATATCAACCTCCCAAATCCGAAGCGTATTAGTACCCATACTCATAAAATACTCGGGAGAGCCTTCAGGTGGTGGAGTAGTTCCATCTGCATCTGCCGGAAGAAGACTTCCATAAGCAGTTCCTAAATCGAAGAACACCATTTCGGCATCCGGATCGCCGGCAATCATTTTATCTCTGTCCACTGCACAAATACCGCCACCGGCCCAGTTCCAGTTATCAAACTGATTGATACTAAAATAGTAGGCATCATTCCAAATACCAAACTTAGGATAGTCGTTCAGGTTATCAAATTCATAAGCATATCTGTACCATTCTCCCAAAGGATCAGGAGTTGCCGAAACTGCTATCAATTCATAATATTTTCCATTGTTTGTACTGAGAGCAAACTGGGTTGCAATCCATCTGTCAGCATATTCATCATAAATGACTATAGGGTCACCATCGTTGGCATTATCAAAAGGCTGACCATCGTCGAAACCCTCCCACAGGGTTTGATTATCGGCAGGCTGCATTAGTTGATTTCCTTCTTTATCCCATATGGAAAAAGCCAGATTAATCATCTGAAAATAATGGTTAGGACCAACATCTCCATCTGTATCAGGAGGTGCTACACCACTCAAATTCGGAACCCCGGGAAAATTTTGTACAACCTGTGGACTTGCCAAACCTTCATAAACCGACTGTACTTTTACTTTCGACCTATCAAATCTTTCTTCATTTTCAAATTCATCCAGAAAATTATCAAAGTTTTTAATGATATTGTTCTTCCATGACCTTTCTCTTACACCCGGAGGTATTGGCTCAACCTCCGACAATTTTTGAGATACATCGAAATGCACCGGTTTTGAAATTTTTTTAGGATGTAAGCTTTGTGAAAACAAATTTTGACTTAAAACTGCTATTACTAAAACTAATAACAGAGTAAATAATTTTCTCATAAAAGAATTGATTTTTGATAATAATTCTGTCGAAATAAAATGATTTCTAAAAATTAATAAACTATTATTTTTTGGCTTTTGAAAGTATCTGCACCACTAAGTCGAACAAAGTAAATTCCTGCCTTAAGATCTTCTTTAACAGTAATTTCAGAAACATCCTCAGCATTCAAAGCATATTTACTAATTACTTTTCCAAGCATATCTACAATTTCTACTTTGTTATAGTTTTGTGACTTAGCAACTCTAATGGTAAAACTACCATCCGTAGGATTAGGGTAAACTCTAAGATCATCAATATCGTTTCCTAACTCACTAACACCAACAAACTGACTTATATGAACATTATCGATATAAATTGGATTTCCGTTTGCATTATATGATTCGAAAGCAATTTTAATATTTGACTTTCCTGCATAGGTATCAAGGTTTACCGAATAGCAACTGCTACCGTAACTACCACCACACCAGTCATCCAAACCCGCTGGAACAAATAATGAGGTAGATAAAGGATGTGTTGCAAAACTGCCATTTCCATCATCTCCAAGAGAAAGAAGGCGTGTCCATGATAAGCCGCAATCTTCTGAAATTAAAACTATCAGAGAGTCGGTAACCTGAGCATAGCGTTTTGCATATGCATGATCAAACTCAAGACTTGCCTTCGACATTCCTTCCATATTAATGGCCGGCGATATCAATCTGTCGCGTTCAGTAAAATCGTAATAATCGTGGAGATTTATTCCGGCCGCATAACTACCATGGCCAAAACCTTGCAGACCAAGTATTTCCCAACTAATTCCTCCATCAGGATTTTCCACTGTCCAGAACCTTAAGTCTAGTCCCAGTTCAAAATCTTCATTAAAATAAGGCTCATAACCACCAGCTTTTATCACTTCAAACTCGGTTAACTCTGACGAACCATTTAAGTTCCACGCTGTTAAAGTAACTGAATAAGTCCCCGCTTCATCAAAGATAACTTCAGGATTTTGACTAAATTCATCGGTACCATTTAAGAAACTTACCGTTGAAGGATTAAACTGCCATTCCCATTGATTTGGCATATAAAGTGTGTTATCGGTAAACTTAACAACTTCACCCAAACATACTACCGATTTATCAAATTCGAAAGTAACTTCCGGTAAAATGGTAGAACTGGTAGTGATATAATCACTTTTCACCAAAGTATCGGAACCATAGATATTTGAAGTTATCAACTTAACATCGAAACTCCCTTCTGTATCGTAAATAATATTTTCAGGATTTTGCTCCGAAGATGATTCGGTATTTGCCCCTGTAAATGTCCATTGCCAGGAACTTGGAACTCCCAATGAATTATCTTGAAAATTAACAGCTTCCCCTACAGGGACAAGTAAATAATCTGCCTCAAATTCTGTTTCAGGTTGAAAAGAAGGACGCATATAAGCCCACCATGTTCCCCATTCGGTTGCTGTACTCGACTCTTCGGCATATTCTTGTATTGTCCAGAAATCCAAATCGTTAAGTGGGTCAACACAAGTATTGGAATAATCTCCCCAACGGTTTCTTCCACCTCCGAAAGTTTTATAATAAGGACTCAAACCATCCTTATACTGATAATATTCTCGCATTGAGTTTTCCTCATCATAATGCGATTTATACGCATATCCTGCGCTGGCGTATTGTGTTTCTGAAAACACATCAAATCCAATAAAAACATCTTCTTTGGAGTTTACTGCAATAGTTGGAAAGGCGAAACTAAATACGTTTGTAGGATCATCAACCCGACCTCTTTCAAGTATATTACCATCGGTATCAAGACACCACCACTGTACTGCTGTGCGTTGAGGATTATTTACCGGAATAAAAATATGATGAACAGCCCATAATTTTCCATTTCTGTAAATAACGTTTTCCATTCTGGAATCCACCGAATTTATTTTTTCACTGGAGCCCAGTTGCGGTAAGAAATTTCCCTGGTTTCCTGCTCCATTTTCCCATGGTTCCGGAATTCCTATTGCTCCTTCATACTGAAATTGAGGATCATCTAAGGGGCCGTCTAGTTTAAACTTTTGAATATACCCAAACCCACCACTGTTACCATTACTTGTTGAAATCAAATATTGATCTTCCGCAACTGTATCATAAGTTATGGATGGTACTAAAGTAAATCCCTGTGAGGTTGCAAAACGGGTAAAATCAACATTGTCTTCCCCGTTGTAAGCAGCCATTTTATCAAAAACAAATACAGTTCTGTAATAGTTGTTTCCAAACATATTTCCACTGATTGTTATCCATTTTTTATTGAACCCAATACTGGGGTAATCGAACCATGTTTGATTAGATTCATCAGGATTTATCCAATACATATTCCACTCTCCAAGAGGGTCAGAAGTTTGACTTACTCCCAGGTAAAGTTTCGAATCCACTGAATTAGAACCACTTGGAGTTACCATTATCCAACGATCGTTATAAGGATCATAAATAATTTTCGGGTCGAAAGTCCCACCGTTGCCGGGAAGTGCATTCCACCAATTTCCTAATGAAGTATTATATAATGTATTTCCAACTCTATCCTGAATTCTCACTCCTGTGTTTAAGGTAATCATAAGGTGATTAGGTCCTACACATCCATTTACATCGGGTGGAATTGAATTTCCATTGTCTTCCAAAGCACGAAAAGTGGTATCAGGAGCAGGAGAAATTTCTCTTCTCTTTTTTGCAGCTTTATAAGTACCAGGCTCTTCTTTATAAATAATTTTACTCTCATCGAAAGTCCAGTTTGGAACCTCCCAATTTTTGTTTGGTATTTTATAGTTTACACTAGTTTCGTTATCAGGCATTCCATCTAGCTGCCTAACATTAACTTTATAATTTTTGGATGTCTTTCCCTTTACAACTGCTGTATTCTGAGCAACAATAATTTGAAAAGAAAATAATGTAAGCAACAAGGTTGCCAGACTGGTAAATTTTATCATTTGAGAATTGTTTAATTGCTTTAATAATGATTCCACTGCAAAAATAGCAATATTGTGAAACAAAAGGAAGACAATTGTTTTGGGGAAATGGTTGGTAATAAACATGATAAGTTTTTCATAATATTACCCTTAAGGGAAATTAATTACTTTCTTCATGACAGGAACACTGACCTGCCTGAGGCTGCCAGATGACATGGATTAAGCCGATGGTCGCGAATTTGTTTTGATCCTTCAATCCTTTGAACATTATAAATTAGCCTCTAACTTTTCAAACTGTTGCGGGTTACGAGTTAAGGGTTGCGAGTTGCGAGTTGCGAGTTGCGGCCTTGCCTGCCGCAGCAGGGATAACACGGATT
>JBFFLX010000233.1:0-4910 GCA_041554435.1 Bacteroidales bacterium | reverse complement strand
ATTGATAGTTAAATCACTTAAGTTAAGAGTAATATTTTGTCCCTGTGCTGTTGGAAGTTCACCGTTTTCGTTAACGGCAGCCGATAGATCTTTGTCATATGCTCTTGCAGGAACAACATGATAAGTAAGAACTGTGATTAGCGTTTCAAGAGGAATATCATTTAGAGAATTCCATTGATCGTTGCTATCTAATAGTGCCTGAAATGCTGCATTAGTAGGTGCGAATACAGTAAACGGACCGTCACCACTTAATACAGTTAGTAAATTTTGCTCCGGACTACCTTCGTTGGCTGTTCTTTGCAAGGCAGCCACTAGTGAAGTAAATTCGCCATCTGCGGTTAAAGCAACAGCAGTTTCAACAAGATTTCCACTTGGTGGAAGAATTACTTTGTCGATTAAATGTATAACACCTGTTCCGGCTTCAATGTCAACTGCTGTAATTTGAATATTTCCGTTAATCCAGTTTCCTGTAGAAACTAATGAGAAGTGTAATTTATTTCCGTTTACAGTAACTGCTTCTGCAGGAATTTCATTACTCATGACTTTAGCAGCAACAACATGGTAAGTTAAAACTGCTGTCAGAGTTTGAGCATCTATTGCTTCAGGATCGATTCCCGAGGCATTGAAAGCATTGTTATCAGGTGCAAAAATTGTAATTCCTTCTGCTTCTAGTAGGGTAGAAGCCAAATTGGCTTTAACTACAGCCGTAACTAATTTCGAAAAATTACTATTAAAATATGCAGGCTCAAGAATGGTATTTACAAATTGTGCTACTGAAGCAGGAACCAATACCTGATTAACTGTGTGTATTACTCCATTGGATGCATCCACATCGTATGGCATAACTACGCTTACATCATTAATTTTTATGCCTCCCATAGTAGATACAGTTAATTCTTCACCCTGAAGTGTTGCAACCATACCGTCGGTTATTTGGGTGGACATAACTTCTTGAGGTACTACATGATATAATAGAATCTGCTCTAATACATCTACAGGTACATCATTGATATCTGTTTGTCCTATTTCTGCAAGTAGTGCTGCAAATGCTTCATCAGTTGGAGCGAATACAGTAAAAGGACCATCACCCTGAAGATCATCTAATAGGTTAGTAATGGTTAATGCAGTTGCAAGGGAGTTAAAGCCGTTGTCTTGTGCTAATTCAATGATATTACTTTTTTCAGTTGGTGTAACATCATTTTTGTCGTCTTCTTTATTACATCCCATAGTTGTAAAAGTTACTATGGCCATAAGTGCTAATAAAAGTGCTTTAGTTTTCATGTCTAATTATTTAGTTATTAAAGTTCGACAAAGATACAAACAAATATTTGAATTGTGCAAGTAAAAAGTGAAAATAATTAGACAAAAAATTACTTAATGCTAATAATCAGGCAATTAAAATTTGCATTAATTGAAAAAATGTCTATATTTGCAGTAAAAAAATTAGACATGACTACATATTCTGTAACTCAGGTAGAGGCAATAACAGGGATTAGTTCACATAAATTACGAATCTGGGAAAGAAGATATAACTTTATTAAACCCGGAAGAACTGAGACTAACATAAGGTATTATACTGATAAAGATCTAAAATTACTCATTAATATAGGTATACTATCACGGAATGGTATAAAGATTTCAAGCATAGATAAAATGTCGGATAGTGAAATTTCTGATAAGGTTATGGAATTTGCCGATGATATTGATTCTAATATGGAAGATGAGATTTCAAGTTTAGTTATTAGTATGATAAACCTGGATGAGGACTTATTTAACAGAGTTTTCAGAAGGCAATTGATTCACAAAGGCTTTTTAGCAACAATTAATGAACTTATTTATCCTTTTTTATCGAAGGTTGGATTATTGTGGGGAACAAGTAAAATAATTCCTGCACAAGAGCACTTTATTTCCAATCTTATTCGTCAGAAAATAGTAAACGCAATCGATTCATTACCAATGCCTTCATTTGGATCACCAGGAATATTATTATTTTTATTTGAAGGCGAAATGCATGAACTATCCTTATTGCTTTCATCATTTATTGCAAAAAATAATGGATGGAAGGTTTATTACCTCGGACAAAATGTGCCACTGGATAATGTAATTGCTACTGCCAAAATGCTAAATATACAATTAATGATGTCGATGATAACAACTCCCAGAACAGAAGATTTGACAGAGGAGATAAATAAGTTATCGTCTGAAATTAATAAACCATTACTATTATCGGGATCCTTTAATAATATACCCAGAATAGAGGATCTTGATAATGTGGTAACTATAAATAGTCCTCAAGAATTTCAGTCTTTTTTAAATAAACACACTTAAGTCTATTGATTATTAACAGGAATTATTTTGTGTGGAAAACTAAGATTGGACCGTTCCAAAAAACCTGATTTATATGATTTATTCCATCCGTCGATAATAGTACTAGATTTTCAAAGATTATTTTATCTTTACCCCCTGAAAAAATCAGTATAAATTAAAATATCTCAGAGATGAAACGAATAATTAGTTTGGTATCAGTAATAATTTTATTTGCTTTGGTATCATGTGATAATAGTTCTCAGCAAACAACTACTGTTGTTTCCGATTTTAGCAATCAGGGAGTTATTCAGGAAGTACTTCAAACAAGTAATTACACATATTTACTTATGAAAGAGGGCGATAAGGAAAATTGGATTGCCATAACCAGAATGGATTTAAACGTTGGGCAAACCTTATATTATAATGGAGGTGCAGAAATGCAAAATTTCCATAGTAAGGAACTCGATCGCGATTTTCCAACTGTATATTTTGTACAGGAGATGAGCCTTAGTCCGCAAGCACCTAAAACAGTGGTTGATCCTATGCAGAGTGGAACACCTCAAAAGCCTGAATTGGTTAAACAAGAAATTGAAGTAACACATGCCGATGGTGCAATAACTATTTCTGAACTATACTCAAATAAAGAAAAATATAGCGGAAAAAAAGTAAAGGTTACCGGTAAAATTACCAAGTATAACGAAATGATTATGAATCGTAATTGGTTTCACCTACAGGATGGTACTGAATATGACGGTAATTTTGATTTAACAATTACATCGATGGATGTTGCCAACGTGGGAGCCACAGTAACTTTTGAAGGAGTTATTGCCCTGGAAAAAGATTTTGGAGCAGGATATTTTTATCCTGTAATTTTGGAAGATGCTGTTGTTGTTAAATAACAATATCTAAGAAATTAAAAAGCCTGTCTGGCCTTAGGCCAGACAGGCTTTTTTTTGCTGTTTATTTTATTTACTTAAAACTCCAGTCGGCACCATCCTTGGTGTCTTTTATCTGGATATTAAGTTTATTTAAATCATCCCGAATTTTATCGGCCGTAGCCCAATCCTTATTCTCCTTTGCGTTTTTCCTAATTTCAAGAATGGTATTCATAAGATAATCGACTAACTGACTATTGTCGGTCGAAATTTCCGATTTCATTCCTAAAACATCTATGAGAAAATCATCAAAAATTTGTTTTACAAACGCAATATCATCTGCAGTTAAACTTGCCTTTTTATCATTAACCTGATTTATAATCTTAACTAAATCAAATAGATGAGAAATTAAAATAGGAGAATTGAAATCATCATTAATTGCCTGATAACACAAATCGCGATATTTTTTAACATCTGTTGATGAGTTTGCTGAAGCAGATAATTTATCGATAGTAGAATAGGCAGTAAACAATTTTGTCATGCCTTTTTCTGCTGCCTGAAGTGCTTCATTAGAAAAATCTAAAGTAGAACGATAATGAGCCTGCAAAAGGAAAAAACGTATTGTCATTGGGGAATATGCCTGTTGAAGAGATTCATGATTACCTGTAAAAAATTCTTCAAGTGTAATGAAGTTATTCAACGACTTACCCATCTTCTGACCGTTAACGGTAATCATATTATTATGCATCCAGTATCTAACGGCATCTTTTCCCTGTGCTGCGTTACTTTGTGCTATTTCCGATTCATGATGAGGGAAAAGTAAATCCATACCTCCGCCGTGAATGTCGAAAGTCTCACCCAGATATTTCTTCCCCATAGCAGAACATTCCATATGCCAGCCCGGGAAACCCTCGCTCCATGGTGAAGGCCATCTCATTATATGACGTTCATCGGCTTTCTTCCAGAGGGCAAAATCGAAACTATTTTTCTTTTCATCCTGACCTGCTAACTCTCTCGTATTTTCAAGCAACTCTTCAACTTTTCTACCCGAAAGTTTTCCGTATTGATAATCCTTATTGTATTTCTCAACATCGAAATAAACCGATCCTTCCGACTCATAGGCATAGCCATTTTCAAATATGGTTTTCACCATTTCAATCTGATCGATAATATGTCCTGAAGCAGTTGGTTCTATGCTAGGATGCTTACAATTTAGTGCATCCATATTTTGTTCGTAGCGGTCGGTAAAATACTTTACAACTTCCATGGGCTCCAATTGTTCGAGCCTTGCTTTTTTTCCAATCTTATCTTCACCCTCATCGGCATCATTTTCCAAATGGCCAACATCGGTAATATTTCTAACATATCTTACTTTATACCCAAGATGTTGTAAATGTCTGAATACCAAATCGAAAGTAACCGCAGAACGGGCATGCCCCAAGTGAGCATCACCATATACGGTAGGACCACAAACATACATACCCACATGAGGTGCACTAAGTGGTTCAAAAACTTCCTTCTTTCGTTTGAGAGTATTGTATATTAATAGTTGCATAATAAAATTTTTGCAAAATTAGTAATTGTTTTCATACCTCAGAGTGTTCAAGGAATGTGTCTGGATTTAAAATAATTAAGGGTTGCGAGTTGCGAGGTACGGGTTACGAGTTGCGAGGTATGGGTTACGAGTTGCGAGGTATGGGTTACGAGTTCGTTTCAACTGATAACTAT
>JBFFLX010000232.1:0-4911 GCA_041554435.1 Bacteroidales bacterium | reverse complement strand
TTAATATCTACCTGAATATCTTATACTTACAATTATGGAATTCCTGCGTCCTTTTATCTTGTCTCTTTTATCTTGTCTCTTTTATCTTATCTCTTTTATCTTGTATCTTTTATCTTGTCTCTTTTATCTTATCTCTATATCTTCCCGAACCACCCCAGGGTCGTATCCGGTCGGCGCGAAAATGATTTTCTGAAGTTATTTGACCTGTTATTTTTATTTGTTGGCCTTCAACAATTTCCAAAAAAGCAGGAATATCGGCATTTTCATAATTTACCACCCATATATTACCATTAAAACTCTTCAACTCAAATTCTGTTGGTTTAATTTGTTTTACTGTTCCTGAAAGATATCCCTCTTCAGGTATAGTCCACATTTTTACTTTCTTTTCATTAATACTTTCATATGAAGCAACATTTACTGCAAATTTATTTTCAAGCCAGCCTGCTCCGCCACTGATAAAGAAAAGTGTTCCAATTAGTATACTCAAACTGGTGTTGAATAAAAACAATTTCCCCACAGAAAATTTATATCCCGATTTTGATTTTTTTATCCCCAGCATGGCAAGAACTAGAAATATTATCAAAAGTATAATCCATAAAAACGGCAGTATTGCCAGAGAGAATTCCAGTTTGGAATGCGACATATGGGTAATAAGGCTAAAATCTAACTGCTGAATAGCAAATAAAATTATGGAAAATGATAGCCCGCCTAATAACAATGCCATAAGGAAGATTAAGGAAATAGTTTTTTCCTTGACAGTAAACCTCCATTTTGGGATGGGTTTTACGTTTTCTGCTTTAAGCTTTTCAATCAAATTTTCTGAATTTTCCATGCCATTAAATTTATTCATTTATTTTGATATTTTCCTTTTCCGCTATGGATTTAAACATTTTTTTTGCCCTGTTAATTCTAGAAGCAACAGAACCTTCGGGAATTTTTAGCACATCTGAAATTTCTGTATAATTCATTTTTTCCAGATAACTTAAAACTAATACTTCCCTGTATTTCAAGTTCATTTGCTGTAAAATTTTATGGGTTATCGCATATTGTTCCTCTACAAAGCTTGAATTATCTTCCTCTTCAATATCAAACTTATCTGAGGAATCAATTTTCACAACTTTGTTTTTCCCATAGGAAACGCTCTTCCTATAGTGAGAAATTGCTTCGTTATGAACAATACGATATAACCAACTTGAAAATTTTAATTTCTTATCGTAGTTATTTATGTTTCTCCATATTTTTATAAAGGAATCCTGTAATATGTCGCCAGCTTCCTCTTCGCTGGTAAACGACATACGCTTTATGTACCTGAGGAGTTTTTTATCATAACGCTGGTAGAGGCATGCAAAATAGTCGATGTCGATAAGAGATTTCTCAATTATCTCCTCATCGCTTAAATTTTTACAAACTTCCTCTTTAATTTTCATAATTTGTTTGCAGACGCATTAATTAACATACATTAATCAATTTCACCTCGAAGAGAGGTGTTTAACTTATTGATAACCACCTCTCTGGAACTTTCTTTACCCAAAACATACATAAGTT
Source organism: Bacteroidales bacterium (assembly GCA_041554435.1). Taxonomy (GTDB): domain Bacteria; phylum Bacteroidota; class Bacteroidia; order Bacteroidales; family F082; genus BM524. Next base: position 3,366 of record JBFFLX010000232.1, on the reverse strand, counting down.
TTGTAATTGCCGCTTCGGTAGAAATATCTCTTCCACTTATAACGCCGGCCTTTTCCAAACCCATACCTGTTTCATAAGTACTTTGATCAACGCTTCCGGTAATGCATTGCGAAACATTCATAACTATTAAACCCCTCTTTACAGCCTTTTCAAGCATACTTAAGAACCATGGTTCAGAACTTGCATTTCCCGAACCGTAGGTTTCTAGTACTACTGCTTTTAGATTTTCATTTTCAAAAACTGATTTGAGAACTTGTTCATTTATTCCGGGGAATAATTTTACAATTCCCACATTGGTTTCCAAGTCAGTTTGTACTTTAAGTTTTTTGAAATTAGGCTTTCTGATTTTATCCCGATTATATTTTATATAAATTCCAACTTCGGCCAAAGCCTGATAATTTCCTGATACAAAAGCATTGAAATTCTCAGAACTATATTTAACAGATCTGTTACCTCTTAAAAGTTGATTTTCGAAATAAATACATACCTCAGGAACCATGGGAGTATCATCCTCTTTGGCGGCTGCAATTTCTATTGAAGTAATAAGATTATCACGACCATCAGACCGAAGGAAACCAAGCGGCAGTTGTGAGCCTGTTAAGACTACAGCTTTATTCAAATTTTCGAGCATAAAACTCAAAGCCGAAGCAGTATAGGCCATGGTATCGGATCCATGCAATATTACAAAGCCATCATAGTTTTCGTAATTGTGGGCAATAACACTGGCCATTTGTTGCCATACCAGAGGATTCATATTGGAAGAATCTATCAATGGGTCGAAGCAATAAAATTCTAATTCGTATTGCAATAATTTTAAATCGGGTATCTGATCATAGATATTTTCAAAGTTAAAAGGTTTTAAAGCCCCACTTTCCTGATCTTTAATCATACCAATGGTTCCGCCGGTATAAATTATAAGTATTGAAGTTGGTGTATTCATTATCTACGATTTTTTCTCTTATTATTTTTGGCTAAGGCCGAATAAATTCATTGAATTTGAAGATGTTATGTTTGCAACTGATTCAATGCTAACTTCTTTAACTTCTGCTATTTTAGTTGCTATAAGTTTAATATAAGCACTCTCATTTCTTTTTCCCCTATAAGGCGCAGGCGTTAAAAATGGCGAGTCTGTTTCCAGCAAAATACTCTCCAAAGGAATATCCTTTACAACCTTATCCTGTCCTGAATTTTTAAAGGTAACTATGCCTCCTATTCCCATAAAGAAATTCAAATCCATAATTTTTTTGGCCTCATCCAGATTCCCTGTAAAACAGTGAAAAACTCCCTTTAAAGTGCCATCCTGCTCTTCTCTAACTATCTTATAAACATCGTTGAATGAGTCGCGGGTATGAATAGCAACAGGCAGATTATGTTTCTTAGCCAATTTCAATTGATATCTAAAAGCAAACTTCTGCTGTTCGGCATAGGTTTTATCCCAATAGAGGTCGATACCAATTTCGCCCACGGCAACATATTTTTTCTCCTGGAGTTCCTTTTCCACAAAATCCAGTTCTTCCTTATAATTTTCTTCCACTGAAGTGGGATGCAATCCAATCATAGGAAAGCAGTTTTGCGGAAAATCATGGCATAACTGTTTCATCGAATCGAAACTACTTTTGTCGATGGCAGGAAGAATCATGTATTCAATACCTTCTGCTATTGCCTTCTCAACAACATTTTGCCTGTCGTTTTGAAATTCTTCAAGATAAAGATGTGTATGGCTGTCAATAAAAATCATGTTGCAAAAATAGTTTAATCATTTGACTATTTTTGCGATTACTAAAAATGAAATAATGAAAATTTGTGTCTTCTGTGGATCGAGCACAGGCAAATCGGAAATATATAAAACACAAGCCTTTAAACTGGCTGAGTATTTTGCAAAAAACAATATCTCTTTAGTTTATGGTGGAGCAAATGTGGGCATCATGAAAATCCTGGCCGAAACTATGCTTTCATATAACAAAGAAGTTATTGGCGTAATGCCCAAATTATTGGTTGATAAAGAGGTGGCTCATTTTGGAATTACCCAATTGATAGTTGTAAATTCGATGGCTGAGCGAAAAGAAAAAATGGTTGAAATATCGGATGCCTTTATTGCCTTGCCAGGTGGTTTTGGCACTTTGGATGAATTGTCAGAAATACTCACTTTCAACCAGTTAAGAATTATCGATAAACCTTTGGGAATATTAAATGTAAATGGTTTCTTTGATAAATTACTCGGCTTTTTCGACCATGCTGTGGCAGAAGGTTATGTGAGAGAGGAACACCGAAATAATATTATCGTGGACAGCGATATGGAAAATCTTTTGAAAAGGATGAATGCTTATACCCCGCTTAGTATGGGAAAATGGATAGAAGATATTCATGAAGAAAGTGGGAATAGTTAGTTATGGATGAAGAGTGAATGTAGGGGGAGTGGTGAATGGTGAGTGGTGAATGGTGAATAGTTAATGGTGAATAGTGAAAAAATAAATAGATGAAGATTATTGGTATAACAGGGACATTGGGTGCTGGAAAAGGCACCATAGTTGAATATTTGGTTAAGCAGAAAAATTATCTTCACTTTTCTGTGAGATCCTATTTAATAAAACAAATAAATGAGCGTGGGCTGAAGGTTAACCGCGACAGCATGACCATGGTTGCCAATGAATTACGAGCACAAAACAATCCTGCTTTTGTGGTTGAGGAACTTTATAAAGAAGCGGTGCAAAGTGGACGTAATTCGGTTATTGAAAGCATAAGAACTCCGGGTGAAATAGAGTTTCTGAAAAGCAAGGGTAAGTTCGTTTTACTTGCCGTAGATGCTGATCCCAAAATACGATATGAAAGAATAAAATTGCGCGCCTCTGAAACCGATACTATTGACTTTGAAACTTTTATTGCCAATGAAAAACGCGAAATGACTTCTACCGATCCTAACAAACAAAACCTTTCAAAATGTATTGAAATGGCCGACTTTGTTTTAAATAATAATGGAAGTGTGGAAGAACTACTTGGACAGCTGAATAACATTATTTGATTTTGAATTAATTTAGGTTTAGGTTATGGGGTTCAGAGGTTAAAGGTTCAGAAGATCAAAGGTTCAGAAGATCAATGGATCAGAGGATCAATGGATCAGAGGATAAATAAAATCAGAAGATAAATAAAATCAGAAGATAAAAATTTTAAAAACCTATGCAATTTAAAGCAACAAAACGGAACTCGAAACCCTTAACTCGTAACACGCAACAGTTTGAAAAGCTAGAGGCTAATTTATTATGTTCAAAGGCCGCAGGCTCTGAAATCTCGGAGTTCAAAGGTTCAGAAGATCAAAGGTTCAAAAGTTCAAAGGTTCAAAAGTTCAAAGGATTAGAAGATCAGAAGATC
>JBFFLX010000231.1:0-4930 GCA_041554435.1 Bacteroidales bacterium | reverse complement strand
GGATTATCGTTCTCTCCTGCGACTTCTCTTTGTCCGTATTGACTTAATGCTGTCTTTAACATATTGTATTGGTATATTAATTTTAAACTTAAATTTTATTATAGAACTAAATTCCTTTTGTGTTTTGTCTTGATATTTCATATCGAAAAGGTTCAACTTGTTCCAAAGTATCAGCTTATTGTTTTACAAAAATTGCGCTCGAATAAGCTGGTATAATTGTATCAGTAACCGCAATTCCATTTAATCCAATATGGTTAACCAATGTTGTGTCAAGTGGAGTCAAGGTTGGATTTGTTACTAACAATGATTTTTCAGTTGGTGGCGTGTAATCGGCTGTAACTTCGTACATCGTTACGTTATCAACATAATATCCATCGCCACCAGTTCCGTAGGCAAAGAATTTAGTTGATGGTGTGCCTCCGTTTGCATCGAAATAATGCACTTGCCTCTTTTGTGTACTTGTTATATCAAAATATTCTAAATACTCACTAGCTTTATTTATAAATCGTCCGCGCATATCATTCCCTGCTGCAATAATATCAAAACTGTATTGATATATTTCTAGCGAATCGCCAATACCCGCAGTGATAAAAGTTGAGGTTGATCCATCTGTAATGGTGTCGTGTATAGCACCACCTGTTCCAATCGGTGAACTTGCCACCCATTCTTTTGCAACCCACGAACTTTTATCGGAATCAAAAGTTGGGTTTGGTGCTAAATTAGCACTTAGTGTATCTGTCGGAGTGTATAAAGTAATAACGGTATCTAATGTTGTTGAGCTTGCATCTTTACCAGAATAAGTTTGCCAAGAAGATAAATTATATTCAACATCTGGTTTATAATAAATGCTATACGTGTTTTCCGTGTTGTAATATCCGTTGTTATCTAAAACGTAAGATGCTAAAGTACTATCAACTATATCAAACCATACAGTTTTTTGGCTACTATTTAAAGAATAAAATATATTGTTTTGAATTGTATCGTATCGGTTTTCGTAAGCCGATTCCCAATTTTTAATTAACACCTGATCTCCGTTATTGTAAAAAACATTGCCATCTACTTTTATCCGAAATTGATTACTGACGAATAAACCCTGCGATAAAGATGAATTACAATTATATACTGTATTATCTTTAATTGTTATTCTACCATAATCAGACCCGCCCGCAGAATCTATGTAAATTCCATACACCAGTAAACTTGTTGCAAATCCAGCCCCACTTCCAGTTATAATATTGTTTTTAATTATTGAATACTTGGCATTATAACAATAAATTGCTCCTCCATCCTGCAAGTAAGAACAGGCTCTTGTAATTACATTTTTACTAACTTCCTGATTGTCTCCGTTAAAATCAATGCCAGTATATCCAATGTCTGTTATTGTGTTTTCGCTAATTAGTGAATTGGCAGATACAAAGTTCTGAATTGCGGATAGCCTCGAAACACCTATATCTCCATGTGTACCAACTTGTGCAAATAATCCAATGTTTGAAATTGTATTTCCTTTTATAGTGCAACTATCGCCTTGATAAAATATTCCCTGTGCAAAACAATTGGAAATAGTATTGTTTGTTATTTCTGAAAAATTTGCTTCTGTTGTGCCAACTCCAACTTCGTAGCTCATTCTAATTGCAGCCAAATAGCAATCAGAAATAGTATTGTTATCGAATTTCAAATAAGAGCAAGCTCCATCGGTTTTAATTCCAACTCCTTCAAACCCTTTAATTTCTAAATTTCTTACTTCGACGTTAGAAATTGCATCACCAAAAAACCCATTTTCTAAACTTGAATACTCAACCGTGTAATTATCGGGGCTTGTTCCATCGGGTGACCAAAAATACAAAGTACTATCGCTTGCATCAAGAGTCCATTCGCCTGCTTCGTTCAATAGCGGTAAATAATTTGAGATAAGAAACTCATCCGCGCTGCCAGCATCTAAAAAAGATACTGTACTTTCTAATGTTATTTGTCCTGTGGCTGGCACACAATCAATTATTTTTCGTGTAACAAGCGTATAAGCTGTATTTTTTAAAGCTACAAACGCGCCCGTGTAATCTGTCCCAATTAAATCGGTTGCAGTAAAAGTACTATCGTTTACTTTAGTTGTTACCTCAGTCATTACTCCAATATCAATACCTTCGCTTGCTGCTACATTCATTTTTACACCATTAGCAAAAAGTTGGTTGGTTGTCCCTGTTGGGAGTTTTATTGAATAGATATTTCCTGAGTGCAAAGTCCAAGTTCCTGAAACTGTTGCTGTTCCTTTAAAATTGGCTTTACTCCCATTTCCATAAGTTCCGATTGAGACGCCTGTTTTTAATTCGACTGTTCCCACGGTTGTAGTACTTCGATGAAAAAGTGCGGCAACTCCTTCTGGTAGCGTAGTTGCGTTATATTTTGCCAATGTCCACGGACTACTCGCACTTTTACCTGTGTTTAATGCGCTCCCAACTTCATCATCAATGAAGTACAAACTATCCGCTATTGTATGATTAGTCCCAAGTGTCCACAAAAATTCTGAATTATCGTCGGTAAAATCTTTTATTAAATCGGTAGTTCCGAGATGCTGAACCACCCAATGATTACTAACATCAATCTGTGCAGATAAATTAAATGCAAAGATTAAAAAGCTGAATATTAATATTATTTTTTTCATTTCTAACTTGTATAAACATGGTTTCCGTCTGCAATTAAAGTAGCTATTGCTGTTTCTCCTGTTGCGGATGGTGCTGCATTGTTTCCACCGATATAAATCGTCACGCCTGAATAGCCAAGCAATGCTGCTGCAACCAAATAATCATCTACCTGAGATTCTGTCCAATTTTGATCGCTTACATCTATTTCTGTTAATATTCCCTGTGCAACAACTAATTCAGTTGTTGGTGGAGTTAAATTATCATCATCATCAACTCCTGCGGGCAAAGTTCCCCAAGTTGCAGTAAATGTATAGCTGCCCGCTGTTGACGCATCATAACTATCAGTATCAGCCCATGTAACAGGTACATTTTTTATTATTGAGTTTTCGAGTGTAACAACAACGGTTTCTGGTAGAGCTGCAAGTGCTAATTCTCCTGTTTGGTATTGGACATTATTATTTGCTATATCTCCTGTTTGAGAAAATATTACAGCAGGAAACGAAACCATTGAATAAGGTGTTGGTGCTGCGCTAAATAATGTGATAACACCACCTTCAACCGTCCCTAAATTATCGGCAACTCCTGTTACATTTTCCAAATTCAAATCATTGGGTGTACCTGTTGTGTAGATAGGTTGGTCTGGGTCTGTGCCTGTTAATATAAATCCTTTCGCTGCAAACTCACTATCTCCAGCAGGTGCAGCATATTCGTTAACTTCTGCATTTTTATTAATTGCAGAAACTTGTAAATCAAGACCTGATATGTCTTTTGTGGTTAAAACAGGATCGGCGGGAATGAATGAAATTTCGGGTGTACCGCCGCCCAATATTTCTAAATCAGTTGTACCATTGTTGAATTTCCCATCTATTGTCGGTCTAAATTCTGTTGTGTTTAATCTTAGGTAAACTAAATTAGAAGTTGAAGAACCTGCCGCGGCTCTGTTGAAAATGTAAAATAACGATGTGGGTAATGATCCAGCAAGCGGGGTTAATGATGTATTATTAAAGGTAATTGTCCCATCACTTTTCCAAATTAAATGACATTTAGCTCCTTGCTCCAGAATACTACTCAACACCCTAGAATTTGCGCCCACAAACAAATAAGGTATATTATTCGTAGCTACTTGAATATAAAATCTATCTCCACTCCATGCCCCACATAGATATTCAGTTACGGAAGGAATTTGGTGATACCAAATTACTTCTAACTCAGTAACCGTATTCGCTAAAATTGATGTGTCGAAATATGCAGTTCCATCTCCTGCTAACGCTCTTGAATATCCAAACTCGGCGAAAGGCGAAATTGAACCGTCAAACGTTGCAAAATTACCCGCAACAGGATTGATTAATTCGCACAAAACACCTGTATTGTATCTACATTGAAAAAATGGTGAAGTACTCGGAATTGATTTATATTGCCCCAAGAAAAACTCGGAAACAACCGTACCCGCATTTTTAAACCTGACTAAAATATAAGATTTTGCTGAATCCAAAGCCAAATCAGCCGTTGATAATGTTTTTACAGTTTCGACACCGTTTTCGATAACCGTGATAGAATCGTAAGTAATATCCCCAAGATTAGTAAACCTTAATAAAGCTGTTCCATCTCCTAAAATACAATGTGTATTTTGTGGTATTAAATTTCTGTCGGCATCCGTTTGATCCCTAACTACCCGTCCTGTTGCTGTATCTTCGTAAATCGCACCGTCTGTTTCCGTATCGGCACTAAAATATTTGGCGAAAGTGGCGATTGCGCTCGCAACTGATCCTAGTCGAACCTTCCCGACATATCGAACGATATCCTTTCCGATTATTTTACCAATTGATTTGCCTATCATTATACATCTCCGTTGCGAATTATATACGCCACATTACCCGTTTGCGTTGTTACTGTTAACGCAATCCTAAAGTACATATTACCTACGCCTCTGAATGGCTCTACGACAATAGGAGATGCACTTGCCATTGTGCCAGTAACATCAGTACCAGAACTATCCTTTGCAGTTGCCCAATTTGTTTTATCCGCACTTATTTGTAACGCCCAAGTTACGTCAGCACTTAAATCAGATGACGTAAGCTGAAAGAATATTGTCTCTGATTTATCAAACTCAAACCACCCGTTAGTTAGGTTGCCAGCCTTGTCTTTTAATTGCGGGATATATGTGTTTGCCTCTATATCAATAGTCCCATTCCATTGAAAGTCGTTTGCATCGTATCTTCTCATTTTCTTTTCTTTTTACAAATATAATGTTTTATTATTTTAACGTATTTATATAGCACTATTTACTATTCATT
>JBFFLX010000230.1:0-4943 GCA_041554435.1 Bacteroidales bacterium | reverse complement strand
ATTACTTCCCATTGAGGATCGTTTTCCAGTACTTTATAGAAATCAGAGATTTGATTGAGATTATCTTTTGTTTCAAACAGCCAGTACTGCTCGGCTCTTATTGGAGGCACCCAAGAAGTGGTTTTTGCAGCAGGATAAACCGGGATGATCTTTTCCAGGTCTGATTTGGCAGTGCCCTGCTTGTACAGCAAAAAACAAACAAATAACGCCAAGAATAAAAATATGACCGAAGCGCCTCTTAGTCCTATTCTTATCGAGGGCCAGGTATTAGGTCGGTTTGCTACTATGTAATAGACAACTGCAAGGACTATTAGGATTATTAGGAGTGCAAATAGCATTTATATGGAAGTATTCATTTTGATAGTGTATCGCCCTCCCTGAGCTTATACCACTTTTCTGGATTAGGTTCTTCTGTTACTAATGGTAGTGAGTAAGGAAGTAGACACAAACCTTCTTTTGGAGATGTATCACAACACATATTTAGTGTTATATAAATTCTCCTGTTTTCTGTTCTATCAACTCTATCAATTGTTTCAGGACATACAGTTTCTGGCTTATCATTTACAAATAATAACCTTATCGAACCGATTTCAAATGCCTTTGATTCTCTTGTGCTTTTGAATGGATATTTCCAAAATGATTCACTATTGATTATTTTAGCTGTAATGATAGTACCTAAAACACTTTTGTTTTGTTTGTCCATTCTTGAACTACCTTTTATATCATCGCCAAATGTTTGAAGAGTTGGAGATGAATAAAATGAAACTCCATTGCAATCTATTATTTGTACTTCGGATAATATATTATGTTTCGGCATACATTTAGCATAGGAAATAATGGGACTAAAAGTTATTATTAATAATAAGTAAAAATATTTCATATTTAATCCGCCCCAAAATCCTTTACAAATTCTGCATCCGGTACCACTTCTTCAGGTTTTACTCCGAGTTGGGTTATAATTAAATTTTTCATAATCCCCCACACCTGCTCATTATTCAAGGATTTATCATTATTATTGGCAAGATTACTTAGGATGAGTTTATAACAGTCATTAACAGTGACTACTTTGCCAGCCTCTTCATCATCAATAGAAATATCAAAAGCTTCTTCAATGCTTATTATTAATTCGACTAAATCTAATCCCATATATTATTAATACAAAATTGTTTATGATTAATATAATATACTCTCAAAAATGCTAACTATTAAAAAATATATCAAGTACCTGGAATACTTATTAATAATTCTTATCACCTCATATTTGTATTTATCAAATATAGAACTAATTAAATTTCACCCTGATGAAAGCCAGTGGATTACAACAAGCATATATTTTGATGCACTCATAGATGGAAATACACAATCTGAGATATGGGAACCAGGATATTGGACACTTACTCAGCCACCTGTGACAAGATACATTATAGGTTTTGCAAGAAAGCTTAGTGGTTTTGGAACAGATCAGATAAATAATCCATGGAATTTCAGTCTTGACAGACAAACAAATATTGCACAAGGTGCTTTACCAAAGCCAGAATTATTAAAAACTGCCAGAACTCCAATGACAGTCATGGCGGTATTATCTATTTTTCTTCTGTTCTATATCGCAAGAAAATATTTTGGAGTACTGAGCGCCTATATACTTTTTATTTTACTAATATCGAATAACTATCTTGCAATACACTTAACAAGAGCATTGTCCGAATCAGCATTATTATTTTTTATTATCGTTGTGACAATTTTGATATACATAGCTTCAAGGATTTTAATATCGGAAAATAATCCTATACGAGAGAACAAGACAAGACTTATTTTTTTATTAATAATTATGACTTCAATAGGGGTAATTATTGGAATCACAGGGGGAATAAAGCTAAACGGATTTGCACTCCTTGGTGTTGGAACAGTATTGTTTACAATAATTTTGTTTTTCTCAGCTTATCTAACAAATGTTGTTATTAAAATCAAAATTCTAATTTTAGCATTCATAGTGATGGTTCTAACTATCACATCATTTTCAACATTCATTTCTTATAACCCATTTTTGTACAATAATACAATAGATAGAACTGTTGCTATTTTTAAATGGCGAATTCATGAATCAACAAATCAGAGAAAAAATAATAATAAAGCTGATCTGACAGAAAAGGGGATTGTTCAGAGAACAAAAATCGTGACAAGTAATATTTTCAACAAATATTCAACATTGACTTTCAAAAGTGCAATTATATTCAATATCGGGTTATTTTTAGTAGGTGTAGTTTTGTCATTAAAGAAATCTGTTTATTTTATCAAAGGTAATAAAAAATATTTGCCATATTTAATACTAATATTAACTTCTATTATAGTTTCAGGTCCTTTATTGCTTACCCCGCTTAATTGGGATAGATATTTTTATTTGCCTGTTATTTTTTCCACGATTTTTATATCAGTCGGAATTTCACTAATTTTAAAGTTTATTTATATAAAATATGTGCTGCAACAATTTACCACTCATCCCCACGCACATTCATAATCTGTACCCACACGGTATCAGTACTGCATTCATACACTCCACCTAAGAGTGTACAAAGTCGGGAATTCCTTTTTGCCTCATTAACTATGATTTCTACAAATTCCACACCATGATTATCTATAAAATCTTCCAGGATCCCTGCTGCCATCATGCCCTCTATTTCATGAGACGGTATACGGTTTAATATTTCAAGAAGCGCCTCCCAAAGGGATTGTGGGTTTTCAGAACTAAGTTCGTCAAACTTTTCAAAAGTCCAGAAGAGCCCCTCTCTTTTATCCGAACCCTGAGGTGTCTTTTCAAATTCTATATACGCATCTATTAATTCTTTTATTTCATCATCCATTACTCGGTCCCAGTGAACTGTAGTGATGCATATTATAAGTATTTATTAATATAGATCAAAAAACATGAGTAATTAAATATATATAATCAATAATACACCGTCCCATCCGGACGTTTTTTGAACTGATATGTAGGTTTAATTCCAAGAAAAGTAGGAAGTTCGGAATGAAAATCGATGCTTATGTGCAAATCCCCGTTTTCTTTTTTATTATAAAGCCCGGCATAGTAAATTACTCTAATTCCATTTTCAAAAATTTCATGCTCTATAGTTTCATCAAGCATTGAAAGCTCATCATAGCTTTTACTTTCATACTCTTTACCTATTCGATTCGAAATAAATCTATGAATTTCAGCATTCTTTTTATTTTTTGACAATATACTCAACTGCGATTATTCCTTTTCTTAATATCCTGATAACATCCTTCGCAAATAGCCATGACACCTGCAAAGTTTTCAGACACATTGTTCCATTCACCCTCTAACACTAAAACCTTTTCACAGTCCGCACACCATGTATTCTTGAAAGGCCATTCAGGATCAAAAGTATCTTGAGATTCAATAAATCCGACACCTTCTCCATTTTGTAAGTGTTTACAGACAAATGCAGGTCTATTCTCCCCATGCTTCTTGCACTCCATTAGACTGTCTTTTGTTAATTTTGTGCTCAAAACTCTTCCTTACCAAATGGCTTGTTAAAGTTTCTGACTCTTCTTGGTTTGGTTTTATCTGCACCTTCAAAATACTCCGCCCAGTAAATAACGTCTCTGTAATCTCGATCCGCGCACGCTGTATAATGTTTAAGTTTTTCAATATCTCCATTAGCAAGAAAGATAATACAGCGTATAGTCCTGTCAGAGATATTAGTAGTTAAATTTAATATTTTAACAGTATCAGCATACTGGTCATCTCCATAATCCAGTATCAATTTATCTCTAATATCATCCGCAGGTAATTTAGTAGTCATATAGTTTATTAACTATATCTCCATACTACCGCTCTGCTGTCTGCACTTCCTATCCAGGCTGATCCAACAATAATAATTTCATCCTCCAGAACAGAAATGTTATTAGCTTGAGATCTTATAAACTTTGGTTCGAGCAGTTCATGCAACAGAACAAAGCTTTTAGCAGACTCCTGCCAAATGCAGGCCTTCTCATCTGTTGGTGAATCATTTCGGTTAACATCTTTCCATACAGAGCCGGCTTGTATATTTTTGCAAGAATGGAACACATCTCCACCTTTATAGTCTTCTGACGGAATAAGATCAACTACGCTTTCAGCACTGCCATACCAGATTGCGGGATGATATGTATCGAGACTATTTTTGCCCTTAGCAATTCCTATGTATCCAAACTGCAAGTCACCATCAACTCCGTTTACCTCAGATACAAGGCAGTGATCAGGATGAAGTTTTACTAAACTTTGCTCATCACCCCTCCACATGCAGGCAAATCTTCTATCCCCGCCGTCCCAGCACACATGTCCTGCCTGCACCAGCCCGTCTGTATGTCCCGCATATGACGGCAGACCCTCCGGGCCAAGCCATGTGGCCTTGCCCTTATCGTTCCACAATACCGCTCTCTGCTCAGTATCCCAATCATCCTCTTCATCTGGCACTTCTAATACCCCAACTATCTTGCCCCATACACTAAATCCCTCTGTGCAGCCCTCTGTATTAAGCGAAGTAGGTTCTAATGATTTACCGTCCCAAATAACTGGCGTGCTGGATTCTCCCCTGAATGTCTGTCCGCAAAATCCATTTTTATTCAATCCATAAACAGCATATGAAGCTGCCTTGCCAAAAGAAATCTTTTCGGGTTTTTCCCCATTAATTTTCCATTCATGTATCAGGGCTCTAACGCCTCTCTTTCCTGTAGCCTCAATAAAAATATCTTCCCCTCTAGTCCATAGACCCTTACTGCTCCTTGTTCCAGACGGAAGTGGAATTTCAATTACTTCCCAGCGGGATAAATCTGAAATGTTTTCTAAATCTATACTCATTAGTGTTATTGATAATTATTTCTTATATCTGATAATTGGAAATAATTCGCCCTTAAAGTTAAAGTCCTTTAGTGTCTTTTTTTGT
>JBFFLX010000229.1:0-4973 GCA_041554435.1 Bacteroidales bacterium | reverse complement strand
TGAAGAGTTTTAATGGTAATATATGGGTGGTAAATTATGAAAATGCCGATATTCCTGCTTTTTTGGAAATTGTTGAAGGCCAACAAATAAAAATAACAGGCCAAATAACTTCAGAAAATCATTTTCGCGCCGACCGGATACGACCATGGGGTGGTTCGGGAAGATATAGAGATAAGATAAAAGAGACAAGATAAAAGATAAAAGATACAAGATAAAAGAGACAAGATACAAGATAAAAGAGACAAGATAAAAGGACGCAGGAATTCCATAATTGTAAGTATAAGATATTCAGGTAGATATTAATGTTTCGGTGATTTTTTGTTTTTTTTATTCAATTTAATTGGAAGAATTAATTATTGATTGCGTATAAATATTGAAGACGGTTCAATAATTAAAGAACCTTAAACTATTTCAATATTTAAAAAATGAAAATTATGAAGAAAATTCAAAAAATTATCCTACTCACATTAACAGTTCTTTTGGGATCGGCATTGGTTTTAAGCAGTTGCCAGGATAAAGAAACAGCAAGTCCGGATGCTTATAAAACTACCGACCCTAATACATCGGTTTCATCATTGACAACTGATTCACTTAATTGTGATTGTTTAGTTAATCCTTCCGACACCATTTATGATAACGAAATTGCCATGTTGCAATTTATGCGTGAAGAAGAAAAACTTGCCAGAGATGTTTATATTACTCTTTTCGATCAATATCAGATAAATATTTTCAATAACATCTCAAATAGTGAACAAAAACATATGGACAGAATTCTTTGTCTTTTACTTCATTATAATATAGAAGATCCCGCACAAGATTCAGTTGGGGTATTTACCAATACTGATTTACAGGATTTATATAATACTCTAATAGCACAAGCTTCAATTTCGCTTGTGGATGCCTATACTGTTGGAGCCACAATTGAAGATGTTGATATTTTCGATTTGGAAGAGAATATGAATGAAACAAGCAATGAGGCTATACTTACAATTTTTTCACATTTAAAATGTGGATCGGAAAATCATATGAGAGCCTTTTCAAGAAAGTTAAGTACAGAAGGTGCTACTTATACTCCACAGTATATTTCATTGGAGCAATACAATGCTATTTTAGATTCTAGCAGTGGTCCTTGTGGTGATGGTAACGGCAATGGCAATGGTAACGGTAACGGTGGAAATTGTGATGGCAACGGAAACGGTGGTGGAAATGGCAACGGCGGCGGTTGTGATGGCTCAGGTAGCGGTAATGGCAACGGAAACGGTGGCGGCAACGGCAATGGTGGTGGCAATGGTAACGGTGGCGGCAACGGCAATGGCGGCGGCAACGGCGGCGGTGGCAACGGCGGCGGTGGCTGCGATGGTAACGGTGGAAACGGCTGATTTTATAAATGTTAAGAGATTAATTTATTTATCACGAAAAAATATAATTATTGATTGTATATTTGATGCTTCTGCTTAATTGCAGAAGCATCTGTTTTATATAAAAATATGAATAAATACGCATTAATTACAGGAGGATCAAAAGGCCTTGGAAAAGCAATAGCATTAAAATTTGCTCAAAACAAAATAAATATTGGTATTACCGGTCGCGACAAGATGGCGCTTGAGGAGACTGCCAAACTGATTAGAAATTTGGGGGTAGAATGCCATGTTTTTGTTGCCGACCTTAGTATCGACAATGATATAAATAAACTGGCCGAGGAGGCATTTTTGAAGTCGGATCATTGGGATATTTTAGTAAATAATGCCGGCTATGCAATTAAAAAACCACTTTTGGAATTGGAATTAGAAGACTGGGATTATATACAAAATGTGAATATCCGATCAGTATTTCAACTATCAAAACTTATTGTACCTAAAATGATAGAAAAGAAGAAAGGAAAAATAATAAATATCTCATCTTTGGGTGCTTTTTATGGAACTCATGGTATGGGCGCTTATGGTGTTTCCAAAGCTGCTTTGAACCAACTAACAAGAACTATGGCCGTTGAATGGGGGCCGTTTAATGTTCAGACTAATGCCATTTGTCCGACTATTGTTATGACAGACATGGGAAAATCAATATGGGAAAAGCCTGATAATGAACATATGAAGAAAGCTTTCCTCGACAGAATCCCATTAGGTAGATTTGGTTTCCCAGAAGATGTGGCCAACCTTGCTTATTTTATGGCAAGTAATGAATCGGATTATATTAATGGGCAGGCTATTCCTCTGGAGGGAGGTAAAATGGCCCAACCTTAATTTATTAGTTAAGGATTAATAATTTTTGTTAAAATTATTTTGATATAAGAATTCTAAAAACAGTCTCATTAATCTCTTTATAGTAGTGTAAAGCACTAATAAACAAGCCATAGTTATTTATTTAAATAATTATTCGATTTTTAATATTGTTAATGGAATAATACGCCTTTTTTAATTGTCTTAACTCAATACTTAAGTATTTCGCATATTTGCAAACTTTTTAAAAATAATGATGAAGAGATTTTTATTTATTATAATAGTATTATTTACTGTAAATCTGGGGTTTGCCACGGGAGAATCGAATGCTCCAAAAGGTAAAATCAAGGGTGTGGTTACTGCTGAAGCCAATAACGAAGCTCTTGAATATGCTACTGTGGCTCTTTATGATGCCAAGACTAATAAACTGATTAGTGGTGATATAACAGATTTTTTAGGCCATTTTAAACTTGAAAAACCCAAGAAAGGAAGTTATTATGTTTCCATTACTTTTATTGGTTTAAAAGACATTAAGTCTGATGTTTTTGAGGTTGACGAAGGAACCCATAATATTAATCTTGGCAACTTCTCTCTGGAATCAGGTTCTAAAGACCTGGGCGAAGTAGAGGTAATTGCTAAACGCGCTTCCATTGAATACAGGATTGACAAGAAAGTAATAAATGTTGATAAGCAGATTACTGCTGAAGCAGGAAATGCTGTTGATATATTAGAAAATGTACCATCGGTGCAAGTTGATATAGAAGGCAATGTTTCCCTTAGGGGAAGTAGTAGTTTTAGTGTGTTAATTGATGGTAAGCCAACAATACTGGAACCTTCTGATGCACTTCGACAGATATCTTCAAGCAATATTGAAAATATTGAGATTATCACTAATCCCTCTGTTAAATATGAACCGGATGGAGCTGCCGGAATTATTAATATTGTTACCAAGAAGAATTTTATTGATGGTTTAAGTGGTATAGTCAACCTAAATGCCGGAACTTATAGTAATTACGGAGGCGACCTTCAACTAAATTATAGGTTAAATAAGTTTAACTTCATTATGGGCGCCAGTTACAATAACCGAAGAAGGCCGGGAGATGTGCTTAGTGAAAGAGAAAGTATTTCCAACGGCACAACTTATTTCGTAAATTCTTCGGGAACAACAGAGCGTGAATATCATAGAAGCAGTATCAAGGCAGGTTTCGAATATAATCCCTCAAAAAATGATTTCTTCTCCCTTTCGGGAAGATATGGGAATTGGGCCATGGATAATGGTTCCGATTTGCTATATAACGACTATACACTTCCTGAAACGGAATTTCTAAAATACAATAGCATGGATCAAACCACACGTGGGGGTGATTACTTTGCTGTTGATGCCGTCTATCAGCATACTTTTAGAAATAAGGTTGAGGAAAAACCCATGGGTAAAAATGGCATGGGAGGAAAAAAAAATGTCAGGAGAAGGACCACTTGCCGGTCAGATGAATTCTCATAATATTAAGTTTCAATTGAATTACAGAAACAGAGTAAGTGATGAAACAACAATTAATGAGTTATTGGATTTAGATAACAATATTATTGGCGGACAAAAGAACATTGAAAATGGACCTTCTGAATCTGTAAGAATAAACATTGATTATACGCTACCTTTTAAAAACAATAATAAACTCGAAGCAGGTTTGCAAGGCAGAATAGGGGAGAGTAATGATAATACTGAACTTTGGCTTTATAATGAGCAAACAGGTCAAATTGAGTTTGTTCCGGAGTTTAGCAACCAAACGAAATATAATCGGAATATTTATGCTGCCTATACATTGTATGCTGGCGAAACAGGCAAGTTTGGCTATCAAGCAGGACTCAGAACTGAATATACCGATAGGAATATAAGCATGAAAGAGGTTAATGATTTTAAATTAAATCGTTGGGATTTCTTTCCTACTTTACATATTTCATACAATTTGCCAAAGGATCAGCAACTTATGGCAAGTTATACCCGAAGGATTCAAAGGCCAAGAGGTTGGCAACTTGAGCCTTTTATTACATGGCAGGATTCATATAATGTAAGGCGCGGTAATCCTGATCTTAAACCTGAATATATCGATTCCTTTGATGCCGGGTACTTAATAAAGTTTGACGAAAATTTTGTTTCTATCGAAGGTTATTACCGAATAACAAATAATAAAATTGAGCGTATAACTTCAGTTTACTCCGAAAATGTAATGCTTTCCAGTTTTGAGAATGTAGGTAAGGATTATTCGCTGGGTGTTGAAGCAATGCTAAATATGGAAGTTACTCCCTGGTGGGAATTATCGCTCAGCGGAAATTTATATAATTATAAAATTGAAGGCGTTCTTAATGAAAATGACTTCAGCAGGAAATCTACCAACTGGAGTAGCAGGCTCAATAATACATTTTCGTTATTTAAAAATTTACAATTCCAGCTAAGTAGCAGGTATAACAGCAAAACGGTAACAGCACAAGGCTCAAGTTCAGGCTTTTATACAGTTGACGCAGCTTTAAAAATGAGTTTCTTAAAACGATCGCTTACTGCAAATATTCAGGGCAGAGACATTTTTGGTACTGCTTTGAGAGAGAGTTCAAGTAGCGGTCAGGGTTTTAATACTTATTATAAGTTTACACCCTTATCGCCAATGTTTAATCTTACAATTTCCTATAAGTTTAACAACTTTAAAATGAAGCGTGGAAATGCCGATGGCGGTGGTGATGAGGAGTTTTAGTTTTGGGGTTACG
>JBFFLX010000228.1:0-5070 GCA_041554435.1 Bacteroidales bacterium | reverse complement strand
CTCCGTAGGAGTTTCATATTGGTAGCCCCGCCAGCATGGCGGGGTAAAAGAAAATAGAAATTGAAAAAGTTTTGGAAGGTTTTTTGTTCCGAAGGGTACAAAAAGCATTACAAAACACAACATATAAACCAAATAATTTATCAGGTTTTTGTGTTAATTAATAAACAAATTATTCAAACAGATTATAATTAGACCAATGCTAAGGTGGGATAATAATTTATCTAATAAATACACTTAAAGTATACAATTAATATAAATTCTGTTTGCTGAAGAAAAAAAAACTCCGTAGGAGTTTAATATTGGTAGCCCCGTCAGCATGGCGGGGTAACATAAAATAGAAATTGAAAAAGTTTTGGAAGGTTTTTTGTTCCGAAGGGTACAAAAAGCATTACAAAACACAACATATAAGCCATTAAATTTATCAGGTTTTTATGTTAATTGGTAAACAAATTATTCAAACAGATTAAAATTAGTATTTTTGCAAATCTTTTTTATAAAAAAACTTTATAATGACAAAAATCAATGCAGCCATAACGGGTATTAACGCCTGGGCTCCCGATTATATTCTTGATAATAAAGAGTTGGAAACTATGGTTGAAACCACTGATGAATGGATACTTACCCGTACCGGCATCAGTGAACGACATATATTAAAAGGTGAGGGGAAAGGTACTTCCGATATTGGAACCGAAGCGGTGAAAGGCTTACTTGAAAAAACCGGAACATCCCCTGAAGAAATCGATTTATTAATTTGTGCCACAGTAACTCCCGACATGCAATTTCCTGCTACGGCTAATATTATTTCCGACAAAGTAGGAATAAAAAATGCCTGGAGTTTCGACTTAAATGCAGCATGTTCAGGATTTATTTATGCTCTGGATACAGCAAGAAGATTTGTGGAATCGGGTCAGTATAAAAAAGTTGTGGTTGTGGGTGCCGATAAAATGTCGTCGATAGTTGACTATACCGACAGAGCAACATGCGTTATTTTTGGTGATGCCGGTGGTGCCGTATTACTTGAGCCAACCGAAGAAAATATCGGTATTATGGATTCAATTATGCATTCTGATGGAGTAGGAAGAGTTCATTTACACCAAAAAGCAGGAGGCTCCGTTAAGCCTGCCTCCCATGAAACTATTGATGCAAGAGAACATTTTATTTATCAGGAAGGTCAGCCGGTATTTAAGTTTGCCGTTACAAATATGGCCGATGTGTCGGCAGAAATAATGCAAAAGAATAGCCTCAAACCTGAAGACATTGCCTATCTTGTGCCTCATCAGGCAAACCTTCGGATTATTGAAGCTACTGCACGCAGAATGCAGATTGACAAGGAGAAGGTGATGATTAATATTCAGAAATACGGCAATACTACCAATGGTACCATTCCCATGTGTTTGCACGAATGGCAGCATAAACTTAAAAAAGGCGACAATTTAATACTGGCTGCTTTTGGTGGTGGATTTACCTGGGGCTCAATTTATCTTAAGTGGGCCATATAGAAATATTTACAATACTAATTTTATTAAATCATAATTTTTTTACTCATAGTTTTATATTAACAAAAAAGGACTAAATTTGTCCGCAATCAACCAAAGCCTTCATGATAACAACATAAATTCTATTTATGAAAAAACTATTTATCCATATTTATAAACCCCTTCTTATTTTTGGAGTGTTTATAATTATATTATCCTCCTGTGTTCCCCAGAAAAAGATGCTTTATATGCAGGTGAAATCTGATACCGATACTCTCAGAACTTTTCAAAACGACCGTAAAATTGATTATCGCATTCAACCCGGCGATAACCTCTATGTTAGAGTGGTGAGTCTGGATGAGCAAACAACAGTTTTGTTAAATCCTCTTGGTTCAGGCAACACACAAGTAAACTCAGATGCCTCTGTTTACCTGAATAGTTATACAGTAAACGACTCAGGGTATCTTGATTTTCCTCTTACAGGTGAAATATTTGTAAAAAACATGAATGTTGAGGAAATTAAGGAAACACTTTCCAAAGAACTAAGGGAATATCTAAAGGAATTTGTGGTAATTGTTAAACTCGTGAACTTTAATATTACCCTTTTGGGAGAAGTTAACAGGCCGGGGCAATACAAAATTTATCAAAACAGCATTAACTTATTTGAAGCCGTTTCCATGGCTGGCGACCTTAGTGATTTTGCAAACAGAAATACGGTTGCTATCATACGGCAAACAAAAACCGGCTCGGAAGTTACCTATGTGGATATGACCAAACGCGATATTTTACTGTCGGATTATTATTATCTGAAACCCAATGATATTGTATATGTTACTCCCGTGAAGGGCAAGCAGTTTACATTTGCCGAATTCCCATACGCAGTAATTTTCGGTTTTATTTCTTCAACTATTCTACTACTTAATTATTTCAAGTAACAAATTATGGCTATAGAAAATTTCGACGGCATACAGTCGCAGCAAGAGGAAACCATTGATATTAAAGCGCTGTTTTTCAAATTTGTAAGATATTGGTATTTGTTTGCCATTACAATTTTTGTTGCATTAGCATTTGCTTTCCTGTTTAACAAATATACCAACCCCTTATATGAAGTTAAAACCACTGTTTTGGTTAAGGATGATAAATCACTTATGGATCCCTCTTCACTGATAGGTATAGGACTTAATAATAATGCACAAAATGTGGAAAATGAAATAGGAAAACTTACCTCTTTCACTCTTACCTACAGAACAATACAAAAGTTGGATTTTGAGATTTCCTATTTTGTAAATGAAGGATTAATTATCAGAGAACTTTATCAAACGGCTCCCTTTGAAATAATATACGACACAGCTATTCCACAGGCGGTGGGACTAAAATACAGCCTTAATTTTTTAAATAAAAATGAATATACTCTGGAAGCCGAAGGCGAATTGGTAAGTAAATATAATTATGCTACTCAAAAATTCGAAGGTGGTAAAATTGAAAAAATAAAATGGCAAAAGAAATTTAAATTCGGAGAAGAAGTTTCCAACGACTATAATACTTTTAAAATAGTATTAAACGACAGATTTAATCCGGAAGAGGATCTTTCAAACAGTTTCGATTTTGTTTTTAAAGATTATTATAGCCTTTCGGAGCAATTCAGAGGCTTTGAAATAGAACCCATTAACAGAGAAGCCTCCATTTTACAAATAAAATATAAATCCAATAATACTAAAAAGGCGGTTAACTTTCTTAATATGCTCACCACAGAATATCTGGGACAGAGTTTGGAAAAGAAAAATATGATAGTTGAAAATACCATTAGGTTTATCGACAATCAGTTGGGAATTATCAGCGATACTCTTAAATCTGCCGAAATGGATTTGCAGAATTTCCGATCATCACGTGAGGTAATGGACCTGGATTTTCAGGCTCAGCAGGTTTATGAATTATTGAGTGATATGCAAAAGCAGAAGGCTGAATTAATAGTTAAATCAAAATACTATCAAAACCTGAAAAACTATATTCAAAAAAATTCCAACAGCATAGACGAGTTGGTTGCTCCTTCAGCCATGGGCATAGAAGATCCTGTTTTGAATGCACTGGTAGGCGAGTTAATAAATTTGTATAACGAAAAAGCAAA
Organism: Bacteroidales bacterium; assembly: GCA_041554435.1. GTDB lineage: Bacteria > Bacteroidota > Bacteroidia > Bacteroidales > F082 > BM524. The sequence goes on along the minus strand of JBFFLX010000228.1, from coordinate 1,470 downwards.
TACACTTTTATTCTCAACAGAGAAGAGTCCGAAAGTAATAGGCTTAAATTCAAATATACGAAGCACACAAAATGCCATACTTGAAAATGTTACCAATATACTTTTCAACTCAACACAGGCCATTAAAGACATAAACAAAAGAATTGACGACCTTACCAATAAGGCCAGTTTTATGCCGGTTACCCAGCGTGAATTGGTGAATTTTAAACGTAAGTTCGACCTGTCGAATAATATATATACTTATTTGCTGGAGAAACGTTCGGAAGCCCAAATTACCAAAGCTTCCAACTTACCGGATAATGAGGTTGTGGATATTGCTCGTGATGAGTTAGGAGATGAAGTATTTCCAAAGAAAAGCCTCAATTATTTAATAGCCCTGATATTAGGAATGGCATTCCCCATAGTATATGTATTGGGTAAAGATTATTTCAATGATTCGATTATGGAAAAATCCGACATTGAGAAATTAACAAAATACCCTATTATTGGTCAGTTATTACATAGTAGTAAAGATACACAGCTGGTAGTGCTGGAATCACCCAAATCAAGCATTTCAGAATCATTCAGGCAACTCAGAACTAATATTCAATTTCTGGGCAAAGGCAGTGAAAAACTCTGTGTAATGGTTACGGCCGACATGGTTAGTGCGGGTAAGACTTTTGTTTCCATGAACCTTGCAAGTATTTATGCCCAATATGGTCGTAAAACTATTTTACTTGGTTTCGACCTTCGTAAACCTAAGATTTATCAGGACTTTGGTCTTTCAAATAATATAGGATTAACAAATTATCTGATTAATAAGGCTAGTTTGGATGAAATTATACAACCATCGGGAAAGATGGAGTTTCTCGACATTATCATGGCCGGTCCGGTTCCTCCAAATCCTGCTGAACTTATTGCTTCCGATAAGAATACAGAGTTGTTTGCTGAACTGCGCAAACGATACGACTATATTATTATTGACACTCCTCCGGCGGGTCTTGTAACTGACGCTTATTTGCTTATGAATCATGCCGATGTAAATCTTTATCTTGTACGACAAGGGATGACGAACAAAAAAGTATTCGGATCTATAATCAGAGATATTGAAGACAGAGGAATGAAAATGAATATTGTTGTTAACGATATAAATCTTAGTGCCGGCTATGGTTATGGCTACGGTTATGGCTATGGTTACGGTTATGGCTACGGTTATGGTTACGGCTATGGTTACGGTTATTATACCGACGACAAGCCCGACAAAAAGAAATCGTTTACCAAACGCCTTTTCAACAAGGTATAGGCAATAAAATATTATAATGAAGGCTGTTTTAAATTTAAAGCGGCCTTTTTTTTTCGAAGAACACGAAGTAAACTTTGCGTCCTTTGCGATTCCTCTGCGATCTTTGCGGTTAATTTTTTACAACGAAGAACACCGCCCGCCCTGCCCTTTGCGCCCTGCGCTTTGCGGTTAAAAAAAGACGTGAAATT
>JBFFLX010000227.1:0-5144 GCA_041554435.1 Bacteroidales bacterium | reverse complement strand
GCAGCCGGAACCATAGGAGGATTACTTTTTTCAATAATAATTATTGTTTTTTATTTGCCGGTTTTTGTTCTTGGAAGAAGGCGAAACAAATAATAATTAATTTCTTTTTAATGCTGAAGATCAACGATTAACGATAATTGTGTTAATCTCTATGTAGTCTTTTTTAAAGTATTTTAATTATCTATCAAAATAGTACATTATGTAATGAAATCATCAAAATCTATACATTAAAAACTCGATTTGTATAAGAAATGTAATTATTTATGCTAAGCAGTTGTAGGAATAGTACATTTTATTGCCTTAGGGCAGAATGAACCCTTCTGTTTTGCACTGGCGGCAGGAACCATAGGAGGCTTGCTTTTTTCAATAATAATAATTGTTTTTTATTTGCCGGTTTTTGTTCTTGGAAGAAAGCGGAATGATTAAATACCTTAAATTAATACAAATACACTTCTTTTTGATTATTTAATCAAGCCAGATAATAAAATCCAGCTTGTGCCTTATGCGCCTTTATGATTTCTGGAGCAGAAGTTTTCAAAAATATGATATGACGATTATTCCTTAATAAACTTATCTACCAATACTTTATCATTTGTTACCAATCTAATAATATAAATACCAGGCGTATATGATGAAATGTCGATTAAATTATTCCCAACATCCAAATTAGTTGATTTCAGAAGTATCCCATTTTGAGAGTAGATTTTAATGGTAGATTTTTCTTGTGTAACAATATTAAATTTGTCGACTACAGGATTAGGATAAATTAAACTGCTTTTTTCAAAAGGATAATCGTTTATACCAACTGTACTATTTAATTTGGCAATGAAATAGTCAGGACTGTTATTTGAACTATTTGAATTTACCAATGTGCTACTGCCAAATGTTATGCTTGTACTATAAAAAACACCACTTATAAATGCATTTCCCTCATTATTTGTTGATATTGCCTGTCCATAATCCGAATCGTTTCCACCAACACTGCTAGCCCAATTTACATTACCATCGTTATTTATTTTTGCAACAAACATATCGCCATACTCTGCATTGCTATTTGTAATGGAAACAGATCCATCAAAACTTAATACACTACTTTCAAAAGTGCCGGTAATTAAACAATTCCCATCTTTATCCACAGCCAGCCCATATGATTCGTCATTTTGATTACCCAGTGGTGATAATACCCATTCAGGATTACCGCCATTACTATACTTTATGGTAAATATATTAAGAGAAGAATTGCCTGTAAGTTCAATTCCTGAGAAAGAAACGAATAAACCTGAAAAATCGCCTGTAATAAAAATATTGTTTTCATTATCCACATCAATATCCTGGGCAAAATCATCTCCATCTCCCTGAGCATTCCTCATCCAACTTATATTACCTTCCGATCCAAACTGGACAACTAAGTAATCATAACCTCCTGAATTAATATATGTTGTAACACCTAATGAAATTTCATAGCTGCTGAATGCTCCAATGAAGTTTATATTTCCGTTATTATCAAAAACAACTCCAATTCCATTATCATATGAATTTCCTCCGAAACCCTTTGCCCATAGAACTTCTCCCTGCGAATTATATTTTACAATAAAAAAGTCAGTAGCAAACTGATAGAAATTGGGAAGAGTTATGGAACCGAAGCTAACTGAATTACCGGAGAAGTTGCCTGTTACAACTATTTCACCATTATCATTTATATCAACATCTTTTCCAACACAATTGCTATCACAATTGGCAGTTTTAGCCCATAATACATTACCATTAGAATCAATTTTCAAAATATAAAAACAATCAGCCCCATTTCCCGAATTTGGATTGGTCAAAGTAAATGATCCAAAACTTATGCTTTCACTTCTAAATGCTCCTGTTATAACTATATGATTATCTGAATTAATTGCCATATTATTAGCGAAATCGAGACTACTGCCTCCATACGAATTTGCCCAAAGAACATTACCATTTGGATCGTATTTAACAACAAAAATGTCAGACCCTCCAACATCGGTAAGCGTAATACCTCCAAAAGTAATCGACTCGCTAAAATAGCCTGTGCTATAAGTATTTCCGCTATTATCATTACAAATACCATTTCCGTAATCATAGGAAGAACTGCCTGCCGATTTTGCCCACACCCAGTTTGGTGTTTGAGCACTTGATTGCGAAATCCAAAAACCTAAAATAAACACTAGACTTATTAAGGTTGAATACTGAGTTTTAATTTGACGTGAGAGGTACATAGCAAACGATTTTTTTGAATAAATACTTTTTCTGAACACCTAAATCATGTCGCCATTACTAAACTGTTGATTACTTTCTTACAAAACATGGTAATTGTATGGAGTAGATGAAGCTCAAACAAGAACACTTAATAATACAATTTTGCGACTACATGATTTATTATCAATTAATTTGGTCAGTAAATATAGTCATTTTAATATAAAAATCAAAACCTTAACAAATGTATTAATTGCAGAATCAAATTTACAGGCTTGGGTATGTTTGAGCCTGTTTGTTCTTAAACAGTTTTTATGTTCCCAACTATCTACTCAAACCAAATTTCATCGGCGAAAATCCAGGAAGTACCTCCTGCTCCTTTATGCCATTGGGGGCATTTTTCAATATTCTTTGCAAATACTTTTATGTATTTTATTTTCCTGGCTTTGGTGAAGTTTATTTCAAAATTTTTAATTATTCCTCCACCGGCTTTTTGGCTTACGGTATTTTTTACAATACCAGCTTCCTCAAAATCTTTTCCATTTTCCGAAACCTCAAAACGAACATATTCGGGCATAAAAATCCATGAATTTTCATCCTGCAAAAAGCCCATACCCAGTTTGCTTATCTTTTGTGCTTTCCCAAGATCAACCACTGCATCAATATCAACACCATAATAACCTTGCCAGTCGCCGGTTTTAAAATCGCCTCCACCTCTCAGCATATTTATCAAAGCGATATTTCCTCCTGCCGAATACTGCGGACTATAATCAGTATTTAAAGTTATATTTCTCCCTGCCGGAATTTTAATCAGTTTACAATCCTCCTTAAAACTCTCAACATCGCCATTTTTTGAATAGGCTTTGAATTCAGTTGTTTTCTCAATTTTTATTGGCTTTTCAAATTGCTTATAAGCAGAATTATTCGTTTTGAAGTAAACTTCATCATCAGCATTAAATTTCAAAATGTCAAGCATAATATCATTTTCAAAAGTCTTGGTTTTGTAAGAAAATGAAGGAACGGGACTTATCAAATTATCTTCAATTTTTTGATAGGGCCTGTTGGCAGGAAGCGATCCCCATAACTCATTAGGTTCTGCACCCATAATTAACTTTAATTCACCTCCGTCAGTAATCATTTTTTGAGTTATAAACGACTTAGGATATTCCTGTCCGTTATAAGTAACCGACTGAATATAAATGTTTTCATCAGAATTGTTCTCTGCATTAATTTTGAATGTTTTGCCATTTTCAAGATTAATAATAATGCTATCGAAAACGGGAGAACCCAATACATATTTATCGGTTCCCGGGCTAACCGGATAAAAACCCATGGAACTCAAAACATACCATGCCGACATCTGACCGCAATCTTCATTACCCGCCAATCCATCGGGATTATTGGTATAAAGTTCCGACATAATCCGGCGAACAATTTTTTGGGTTTTCCATGGCTTACCAACATAATTATAGAGATATGCCATATGATGACTTGGCTCATTTCCGTGGGCATACTGACCAATCAAACCGGTTATATCCGACTGTTGTCTTCCGCTTAAGGATTGTTTGGTAGAAAACAAACTATCCAATTTGGTTTCATATCCTTTGTCGCCACCAAGCAAATTGATATGAGTATTTATATCCTGAGGAACGAAGAAATTATACTGCCAGGTATTTGCTTCCGTAAGCATAAAGTTAACTTCTGTTGGGTCGAAAGGTTGTATAAAACGCCCATTGCTTTTGCCTCTGAAAAAGCCGGTACTCTTGTCGTAAATATTTTTATAATACTGAGCCCTTTTGATGAATTGGGAATAAACATCATCTTTTCCTGTAAGTTTCGCCATTTCGGCTATACACCAGTCGTCGTAGGCATATTCCAATGTTTTAGAAACCGATTCACCTTCTTTGTCGGCAGGAATATATCCTTTTGAAGTATAAAATTCCAATCCAAATTTTCCTGAATTTGCAGATGCCACCATGGCTTCCAATGCAATATTTTTATCGAATCCTCTGATACCTTTGGCATAAGCATCCGTAATAACCGGAACTGCGTTATAACCTATCATACAATTAGTTTCGCAGGCTGCCAATTCCCAAACGGGAAGCAATCCGTCGTGAGAATACATTTCCAGCATTGAGTTTATAAGTTCGTTGGTTTTATCCTGTTGAACTATAGTAAACAGAGGATGCAAAGCACGGAATGTATCCCATAAGGAGAAAACAGTATGCATATCCAAAGCAGGGTTTTTATGTATGCCATTATCGTGTCCTCGGTATCTTCCATCCACATCAGAACTCATATTTGGTGCAACAAATGAATGATATAGTGCTGAATAGAAAATTTCTTTATCGTCCTGATTTTCGCCATAAACTTCAATTTTTCCCAATTGCTGTTCCCAGGCTTCTTTTGCTTTTTTGCGTGTGTTTTTAAAATCCCAGTGGGGGATTTCAGTCTCCAGATTATTCTTTGCTCCTTCAATATCAACTGCCGAAACTCCAACTTTCATATAAATTAGTTCCTTGGCAGAAGTATTAAAATTAAACCATGCTTTCAGGCTGTCGCCTTCAACGGATTTCTGATTCTCGAACTTATTGCCATCACTCTCCAAACCCCATGAATTAAATGCTTTGGAAAATTTTGCATAGAAATACAAATACTGATTGTTGGCCCAGCCGCTGGTATGGCGGTAACCGGCAATGGTACTATCGTTAATAATTTCAATATTAGCATAGTTGATTCGCTCGCTGGTAACACTTTCAACCAAATCTAAAAGTATGTGCGAATCCTTGGATTTTGGGAACATATATTTATGGAATCCGCTATGTTTGCCAACTGTAAAGGAGGCGTAAATATCCGAATCGATAAGGTAAGTGGCATAATAACCCGGCTCGGCTACTTCCCTTTCGTGTATAAACTTTGAACCATAT
>JBFFLX010000226.1:0-5161 GCA_041554435.1 Bacteroidales bacterium | reverse complement strand
ATAAAAATTCTTGTTTTATATTTCGATTTGCAATTTAACAACAACTAATTTTTATTCCCAATTTCACCAAAAAAAACTTAATCATATGCACTAAAACATATGATTAATAACAATCTCCATTGCTCTGGTTTTTGGATGCTCAAATATAGATATTAGTTTATTTATAAGTGAAAATTAATTCATCTTCTCAAACTCATTTATTCCAATAAAGTTAAAGGTTGGCAATATGGCAAGTGGCGGAGTCAGCAACTCGATTAGGTTTCGTTTTTCTAAATACTTTATTTTATCATGTTCAATTCTGAACTATCTAAACCTAACCAACTTAATGCAGCATTCTTTGTAGAAAATATACTATAAACTATGCTGCGCTCGTCATATATTTTATTAATAGTAGAATAAACAACCTGGTCTGGCGTATTTGTAATTACAGCTATTTTCTTGGTCTTTGACAGAGAATCTATTGTTTTTTCAAATTCTAAATACTCCTTCATTCTTTTTTGCAATTCACTGGAAAAAACAAAATCAATTTCCCTAATATCAATTAAATAATTATAATTTGGATTGAAATCCTTAGCCTGAATTTGTTTTTCCTTAAAACTAATATATTCATTCAAGGTACATGAACCTTTTATAATCTCAACGATAATCCTTTTTTCTTTAATAATATAGTATTTTAAGTATTTTTCCATTAATTAAAATTTAATATCTGACTTCAAAACATAAATTCAACTATCTGATCAAGTGTTAGTTTCTACATTGCAAATATATGAATTTGAAAATTAATATTTTGTGTTCATTCCTTGATTATGATTTAATAGTCCGTTATCATAAAGTCTTTATGTCAATTTTTCGGAAAACCAAACTCAAATAAATTTCTTCATTGGCAATTTCTTTTTTAAATGAAGTCTAACGGTTTGCGGCGATGGTGCGTGCCGCTTTTTTAACATTAAATTATTTGATTTGTCTAATCTTCAAGTTTGCAATTTTTTCTTAAGGTGTACCACTTAAGGCATGCACTATGAGTCGCTGTTAGCAGTAGCCAGATTTTTGGAAAGAGTTTGAGCAAGTAATAAAAAGACATGAAGACCTTATTAATATTGAAATAGGTTTTTATCTCGAGTAATTAACTGCTAACTTAGTTGTATGAAGTTTAACGAAGTGTTTATGGTGTAGAGAATACATTTGAGTAAATAATAGTATACCTCTTTTCTTTTATTTTCATAAATATTCAAACTTATTTGTTGCTCATTCTCTCTAACCTTTTTAATTTACTGTACATCTTTACTTTCTGTATCGGAAAGTAAACATCGTATATATAAACACTGACACAAACTTGGTTACAGTAATTGCAAAAAAAAGAAAACTACATTCTCGGGTTTAAGTTTGATATTTACAAGGCAGGTTAAAGTGATGGTTTGACTTCCAGACCAATTCTTCGTATATTTATGGTGTTAAAATAAATAAATATTCTAAAGAAAGAGCTATGGTAAAGTCATTTTTCTTGATAATATTCTTTTTATTATTCTCAATGCTATTTACAGTTTGCAAAAAAAAAGAAATCAACATTTCTCCACATTGTTATATTACATCTCCTTCAGAAGGAGCCACATTTGAATGTGGAGTAGTATTGAATATCTACGTTTCTGCCAATGATGCTGATGGAAGAATAACAGAAGTTCAATTTTATATTGATGATGAAATAAAAAGTACGGTATACAATCCTCCTTATAATTACAATTGGGAAACTGGTCCTGAAAGTATTGGCATTCATCTCATAAAAGTTAAAGTTTTTGATGATGATGAAGCTGTTGCATATGATGAACTTAGCATTAAACTTATTGAAGTTAAACTGGCTGATTTCTCTGCAACACCTTTAAAAGGAAAGATTCCCTTAACTGTAAGCTTTTCAGATTTGTCTATAAATAATCCAACAAGTTGGGAATGGGATTTTGGGGATGGCAATATAAGTAATGAGCAGTCACCTACGCATACCTACAATGAAATGGGCGCTTATGATGTATCTTTAACCACGTCCAATGATTCCGAAACAGACACAGAAATAAAACCACATTTTATAATTGCAAAGGGACTCTATACGGATACCCGGGATAACAAAGAATACAATATCATAGCATTAGGCGAGCAGGTTTGGTTTGCCGAAAATTTAAACTTTGTAACAAACAGTTCCTGGTGGTATAACGACAATGAATCCAATGGTGAGTTGTATGGGAGATTATATACTTGGGAAGAGGCCCAAATAGTCTGCCCTGCAGGTTATCATTTACCTACTGATGATGAATGGAAAACTTTGGAAATGTTTCTGGGAATGAGTCTGGCCGAAGTTGAAAACACTTATTTGAGGGGAACAGATGAAGGTAAAAAGATAAAGAGTATGAGTGGATGGGTATCAGACGTCAATGGAACAGATGAATTTGGATTCAATGCCCAACCCGCAGGTGAACGCTGGAATACAGGAACTTTTCTATACATGGGATCATTAACAGCCTGGTGGGTTGTAGAGGATTGCAATGATACATGGGCAAATATAAGGTACGTGGAAAGTGGAAGTGATAAAATAGGTAGACGTTGTTACACTAAAAATGTTGGATATAGTATTCGCTGCCTTAAGGATTAAGTCAGGATAACAATTAACCAACTCCAAAGAAAATTATTCGGATGGGGATATAATCTGTTGTTTTAGTCTTGTATCCGTTTGAAAACAAGTTTATTCCTTTCGCAAAAAAAAGTTCTTAAAATGGCTACATTCCCAACCGGAGCAGATACCCACCGATGAATTCCAGTTCAATAGAGTGCTCATTAAATAAGGAAAAGTAGTTTGTGTAAATGTTTGCTTCAGGACCCTATTATGACCTATGACATTCAGTATGTAGATTTATATATTTCCAACTTTTTACTACCATTAAACAAGAGAAGGCAAGACACCCTGCTCTTTGGAAAAATTATGGATTTTGAGCGATTTTCCTAACGATATAAAGATACAGACAGGAACCCAGACAAGTAGACCAATAAAAACCCTAATGAACTAACAGCATGGATAATTATTAGATTATTTCAATGTAATCACTAAGCTATTCTTTAAAAGAACAGTATACGCACTACAATTTGTAGGTGATCTGTTCAATCACTACGCCATGGAAGCTCATATTTCCCCCAAAACAAAATGATATGCGCTTAAACATCATATTTTCAAACTCTTTCTATTGCTTTGGCTATATGGATAATCAAATATAAAAATTAATTCATATCCTCAAATTCATTTATTTCAACAAAGTTAATGGCTGGCAATATGGCAAGTGATGGAGTTTTTTTGATACTCCTGCCACTGTTTTATTGGTTCATGCTTGTTTTCTTTTTTTGCAAACGTTTAGTTGGTCCAGTATTTTTCGAACATCCCTAAAAAATTAATTGCAGAATAATCCATAAGATTATAAATGAATTTATTCTATACATCTTGCTGGTTTATTAACACAATATCAATGGATTATTAGTTATAAAACTATAATCACTTCCTGTATAATGCTCTCATTTGAGGTAATAATGCAATTATTAGTAATAATACAGCATAAAAAACATAAAACGTATGTAACCAGTATACACCAGACTGAAGGAAAATTAATTGTATATGTATCCAGCCTATTAAGGTAAAGGCTAAATAAATGCTAAACGACCACGACCAATGTATGTCGGAGAAAATGTTTAAACTTTCAGCCAGTCTTGATTTTGGTTTTTTTATTAGGGCAATTATCAGCAATGAGGGCATAATTCCGAGTACGCTAAGTAAAATAATACCGGGAATTAAAAAACTATTAAAGGGCATGTTTTTAAACACCGAAATGGGAAGTCCCATTAATTCTCCGTTGGGAGATATTATCAATACAATTCCCCCTCCTATTGCACCTATTGACAGAAAACCCATTAATATTAAATAGAGATTACGAATCTTCAGTGATGCAATAGTTTTTTCTACTTCTTTTTTCATGTTTGTAATTTTAAATATAAGTTACTCTTTTGTGTTGCTTATTTTGCAGAGTTTTCCTTATCAAAATGCTTTAAAACCCTCATGACTTTTAGTGTAATCAATCTGCTTTGCTTACCGGCCTTTTCCATTACGAAATGCACCTGGCCCGGATGTGCAGCCTGAACATTCCATGTGCAATTTTTATTTCTTTTTTTTAATAAAACTTCAATAGCATCACTCATTCTTTCGTCATAGTCTCTGTTTGCATATTGGAAATAATCCAGAGCCCTTAAAATGTCATATCTCCACCTGTGGGGATATGATAGTTTTAAAAAACTATTAGAAATTATTTCTCCTGTTTTATCCGACAAAAAGAATCTATGCTGCAGAATAAATTCCTCTGAACTTTTTATGGCCTCCGTAATCTCCTCTTTTCTATAGCGATAATCTGCTTTTAAAAATTCATAAAATCCTTCAAGAACACAAATTGTTGTGTGTAGTGAACTGTGTACTGCACCACTGCGATTTGTTCTGCAGTTGAAGCCTCCATCCGGCATTTTTTCGTTCAGTATACTATCAACAACAGATTTCAGTCCGGATTCCCTAGTGTTGAAATAAGAGGCATAGTTTAAAAACATGGCGTTTACACAAACATCACTATGGTGAGAGGTGGAAGGACCCAGTTGGATACCTCCGTCATCTGCAATGGAGTTGTTTATTACCTTGTCAATGCTCTTTCTTATAAGTTCATTTTCACGACTCAGGTTAAGATTTCTCAGATCCAAAAGTGTGTAATGAGTTGAAATCCATTTTGGCTGATAAAACCTTTCGCCCCAGTGACCGTTTTCTTTCCTTTTCGACAGGATGAGTTTGCCCCAGCCTTCTTCTGAAATGCGGGATTGAATATCCTCTCTCTCCTCCCCTAACAAATCTCTGTGGACCTGATATTGTACTGAAAAATCACCTTCGAGTAACCAATCTATTATTTGTTCTTTGTTCACTGAATAGTCTTACTAATTTATTGTTTAATTTTTTAATAAAAATAGTGATAATTTATTTTGATTAAATACAATCAACCACAAATAATTACATATCACTACATTATAAAACAAATATGTATATAAATAAGTATTTTTGAATAATTAAATAATTCAACTTAAAACTTTGACAATGAGACATATT
>JBFFLX010000225.1:0-5229 GCA_041554435.1 Bacteroidales bacterium | reverse complement strand
CATTAAAAAGGTCGGAAATTTACCAATTGGCTTGGTTGAAATTATCAAAGAAAACTTACAAATAATATTGGATTTAGAATAAAGCACGACGGCATAACACGGTGTATAGGCAATAGTTGCGGAGAATCCTTTCATAGAAAAATTGCAGATTGAAATAACGAACCTAAATACTTATAACTTTACATACAGAAAAGCGGCCAATGCCCATACACCCAACCGTTAGCAGTTATTAAAAAAGAACAAATTGACTTACGACTGGGAAAAGATATTTAAAAACAAGACAGAAATGGAACTCTATAAAATATATTGTGGAGAAACCCTTTTGAATAATAAAGCAATTCATTTTGCGAAAAAAGAACTTGAGAATCGAGATTTCGATTTCAATAATATTTCGGAATTCATTAAAAACTGGGAGAATAAAATGAACTCAGAAAGAGAGAATGAAAAAAAGGAAAAAGCAAAGTATGGAATAAAGGATTCACTGGGTTATTATTCTTTAATATTTTCAGGAATCACAACTGTTTTCTTGATTTTAATCGACTCGAGATACGATAATTTTAGGCTATTTGGGAATGATTTTGACTCACAAGTTATCACGCTAGTAATATTATTAGGAATTGCATTAATGGTAGGTGGGACAATTGGACTCATAAGAAATCAAAATAGAAAAAAAAATAGATTAATTGATAATAGATTCAAGCAAAACATCAGAAATAACAACAGGTGACAAAGTGTATAGCACATAGCCGCAGAAACCGTTTCATAGAAAACTGACAGAGTGAAAACAACGATACTAAATATTTATAATTTTACTACAAGAAACGCCGCTACTATGCCATACACCAACTGTTGTACGCAAGTTTATTAGAGTTGTGAATGCATTATGTTGCAAGAATTTGATTTTACTTTTCTAAAAAAATGCAATAACAGTTACAATTAAATAAAAATCATGAGAGTATTACTTTACATATTTAGATTTGGATTATTGATAACGTTAATATTTAGATTGTTATTCTTAAAACATTTAAGTTATGAAGTAGAAGTATTTTCATATATTATATTAGCAATTATGCTGATTGGTTTTGCTATTCTTGAAATACTTTGTTACTTAGAAAAAAGAAGAAGGTTAAAATGAAAAGTATCATCTAATTTTGGAATAATCTGATTAGAACAAGTTTGATAGATATATTAGTTTATTAAGAATTGAAAATAATTGGTTGGAATGAATAACAACCAGCGTACAACAAAAAATATACTCGTACCTTGCATACTGCGTATAGCCAATCCGTTAGCAACAATAAAAAAAAAGTTTGCTATTGATTCGTTATTGGTGTATATTTGCATCGTAGTTTCAAAAATATTTATTATGGCAAGACAAAGTATTTCATTCACAAGACCAAATGATGAATGGTTAAAATCGCAAGTAGACAAAGAAGAGTATAGCAGTAAGAGTGAATTAATCAATGACTTAGTTAGACAAGCTAGAAAACAGCAGGTTCAAATTGACTGGATAAGAGCAAGGCTTGAAGATGCAGAACAAAGCGGGTTTACTAGTGATTCAAAAAATCAAATTTTAAAAGAATCAAAAGCAAGACTTAATGGCTAATTATAGATTAAGCAATGCTGCAAAAGAAGATTTGATTCGAATTCATCACTATGGAGTTGAAAACTTTGGAATGAAGCAAGCTGACAAATATTTTGATTCATTTTTCAAATATTTCGAATTAATTGCCCAGCGACCATTTTCATTTGAATCTGTCGATCACATTAAGAAAGGTTATAGGCGATGCGTATGTGGAGCAGACAGTATTTACTACAAGATTAATAGCGAAATAGTTGAAATTATGGCAATTATTGGAGGACAAGATATTAACAACATCCTTTAAAAGAAAAAAATTACTGTTGCCAACACGGGCTAAAAAACAATAGCCTCCGTTCAGGCTTCGTTAAGAAAAAAAATTATAAATTTGAAGTTAAGAAATAATAACACGATTAATTAAAGAATAACGGATACTTGGCATAGCCAGACCGTTACCCATACAATATTGAGTTGTTCTAAAACATCAATGATCATGAAAAAAAAGAATGTATTTCTAATATTAACATTTGGATTAATCATTAACACTTTTGCTCAAAACACACTTGAACTTAATTTTACAGCAATCGATGACACTAGTTTTGTCCAACTCGACAGTATAAAAGTAATTAACAGGACACAAGAGAAAGATACAGTACTGTATTACCCTGATACAATTCTTATATTGGATTATCAGGTGGCAGTTGAAGAAAACAGAAGGGATGCTAGTGTTTTTAGAATTTTTCAAAATTATCCTAATCCTGTTATCGACAGAACTACTATTTCGTTTTATATTCCTGAAAAGGATTTAGTAAACTTAATTGTTACTGACATATTTGGTCAGGTTATTTTAAAGACTAGACAAATATTAAATCAAGGCTATCATTCATACCAATTTAGACCTGGATATGGCAACCTTTTTATATTAACGTGTCAGTGGAGAGATAAGAGTAGCAGCATAAAGATTGTAAAAGCCTGCACTAATACAAATAATAATAACACATTTGAATACATTAAAAGTGAATTGTCATCACACAAACTAAAAGTAATAGAAAGGAATCAGCAATTCCAATTTGATTTAGGAGACAAACTCTTATATATTTGCTACAATGACACTTTGCAATCCGGCTTAATAGACTCCCCTGTAGAAAGCCAAAGTTACACTTTTCAATTTGCTTCAAATATTCCATGTCCAGGAATACCTACAATAGAATATGAAGGACAAGTGTATAACACAGTCCAAATACTGAGTCAATGTTGGATGAAGGAAAACTTAAATGTGGGAACAATGATATCTGGATCTGAACAAATGTCAAATAATGGAATAATAGAAAAATATTGTTACAATAATGAAACCGATAGTTGCAACAAATATGGAGGAATTTATCAGTGGAACGAAATGATGAGTTATACTAATCAACCAGAATCTCAAGGTATTTGTCCTCAAGGTTGGCATATTCCATCTGATGATGAATGGAAAATCCTATCAGGAGTAACAGACAGTCAGTATTTTATTGGTGATACAATTTGGAATGAATGGTTCTATAGTGGATACGATGCTGCTTTGAATTTAAAGAAAAATACTGAATGGTATTTGGGAGGAAATGGAACAAACTATTATGGATTTTCAGCACTTCCAGGAGGCGCCTATTTTGATACTACAATTCAATTTTACAACATTGGAGTATATATCTTATTTTGGACTTCTACAGAATTAAGTCAGTACGGAAGTGGAATACTACGCGGTTTATATTCAAGCGAAGATATGATTTTTAGAGACTTTAATGGTAAAATGACAGGAAATTATGTTCGTTGCATAAAAGACAATTAAATAAAAAATACGTTGGGTAACAATAGTTGGGCACAACCGAATTAAAGAAATGAGACTATTTACAATTACAATATTTATTCTGGCATTTCAGATCTCATATTGTCAAGACATAGACAATATAAATAGAGTTTATGACTTTTTTAATGAAGTAATTATTGGTAATACAGAAAGCGATATGATTCTTTCAGAAATTGGCACCTCAGAATTACTATTAGAATATGATGACTCAATTAACTTTTATCCTTTAGCGTGCTTTTTTAAGGATGAAAAATATAGAAACTCTGAATTATGGGACACCGTTTATTCTAATGCGGACAAAGAATTTATGTTATCACAGATAAAACAATTAAAGAAATTTAAATGGATTGAGGAAAAACTTCATTCAGACATTACCATATTCTCAAAAAAACAAATTCATAATTACTCTAAAAGCCTAATAAAAAGTGAGAAGAAATACTTAAAAGGAAAAATAAAGACAAGTGATATTCCATTCAAGACAATTAATACTTACTCTGCTCCGATATTTAATGAGAACGAAACCCTTGCACTTGTTTACTATGAAAGTTATTCAGGACTTCTTTCTTCGATGAGTGTAATAAATGTTTATTTAAAGATTCATGATAAATGGATATTAATTGGAACTGAACTAATTGGAATGTCATAAAAAAAACGGCATTGCCCAACAAGAGCTAAAAAACAATAGGCTCCGTTCAGGCTTCGTAATAAACAGAAATTGAATAAATTAACGATAAGAAATAATAAAAACGTAAGATGGGTAGGAGCGGCTACTGTTCATAGCTTCATACGTTCTGCTGCATAAAATCAAAGCACAACATTTTTAAATAAAATTTGCATATTGCATATAAAGTACTTACTTTTGTACTTATTTAATAACTTAATACGAATAAATCATGATTGCAGCAAATTTTACAGAATTCCGAACTGGATTGAAAAAATACCTTGACAATGTTGAAAATAACCACGAGACATTAGTAATAAAAAGAAAGTCAGGAAAAGGAACCGTTATGATTTCATTAGATGAATACAATTCAATCATGGAGACTGTTCATTTATTGAGTTCAAAATCAAACGCAGACAGACTGTATGAGTCAATCAAACAAATGAAAGACGGAAATACAATTTCGGACCAAGACTTAATTGAAGAATAATGAGAATTACTTTTTCAAAAAATTCCTGGGAAGATTATTTGTCATGGCAAAAGGAGGACAAGAAAATACTGGAAAGAATAAATCAACTAATAAAAGAAATCCAGAGAACACCATTCCAGGGTATAGGAAATCCTGAACCCTTAAAATATGATTTAGCGGGTTTTTGGTCTAGACGAATTGACCGAGAACACAGACTTGTTTATCAAGTATTTGACAAGGAAATTTTGATTTATAGTTGTAGATATCACTATGACAGATAAATTACGCAGCATAACGATACCTTTACCCAATTAGCGCCCTCCTTTCTCTGCTGAAGCTTCGCGAAGGCGAGGCGGGACGCCAACTGCGCATAGCCTAACCGTAGGCAAGTTTGAAGAATAGAAACATACTAGACAGTCAGAAAATTCAGTTTTCTATTGGAAATCACTGCTTGGAAGATGAAATACGCTAACTGTTAGATTCTATTTTCAGTTTTACTATTTTTACTAACGCTTATTTCAGAACAATACAACATAGGAAATTTTATAAAAGAAATATTTAAATTTAATTTATAACTAAGAGTTTTATGAAGGAAATCAGATCGATAATAAACTGGGGTGTTTTATATTTGATTTTATTATTAATAATATTTTCAGGTTATGGCGCATTTATTG
>JBFFLX010000224.1:0-5267 GCA_041554435.1 Bacteroidales bacterium | reverse complement strand
TTTTAACTTTAGGCACTTTATAAACTCTTTCCACCCAAACAACCCACATCCCAAAAATCACTACATAGAAAAACGGTCGGAGTATCCACTCGTGGATAAAGTCCCAGTGCTGTGGCCAGTGAACGACAACTACTGAAAGGATTACAATTCTCATGATGTTTACCAGATGGATAACAATTATTCCTGTTGGGATAAACCATAACTTATGTTTCCATGGGCCGGGGAATAATAGCATTAGGACTGTCCACTGATAAAACTGCTTTAATCCTGAACAGGAGCCAACTACTGCGACATAGCCATTATTATCGAAGAAAAGGGTGTTGTTTTCAGTAACAATATGATAATTCAAAATGTTTTCCACTATCCATGCCGAAGGCAAAAACACCTGATGAGCCAGCCATGCTTCCATATTTTTGAATGCGGCAAAATCCAGTAAAAATGATTTCAGTCCGTGCCACCAGAAATAATGAAAAACAAGGGTAATTATCGCGAATATACCAACATCCAATAAGGAACGGTATTTTCCGTGTATCAGTTGCTTTTTTAGTTTGTTGTAATTCGCTTTTTTCATTGGGGGCAAATATATTTAAAAAAGGGACAAGGGGACAAGGGGACAAGGGGACAAAGGGACAATGGGACAAGGGGATAAGGTAGGAAAGGTTGGAAGGGTTGGAAAGGTGGGAAGGGTAGGAAGGGTTGGAAAGGTAGAAAGGTCCGTTATGGTTATCAATAGGATGTTTTGGTTCGTCGGAATGGCGATTAGGAGAAAAGGAAAACATTATCCCTAACCTTCTCGCAATGACGGTTTCGACTTTCAGCGAGCGTCACGTCATTGCGAACCCCAGCCTGATCTTTCTTATTTCTACCGAAACAATAGGGGGGTGCGGCAATCTGATTATGGTTACGGGCGCAATTTGTGCTTTGCACGTAATTAATTGTAATTAGCACTTCGTGCGTAATTGATTGAAGACGAAGTTTCATATAACACACTAAATTACGACCAATTACTACGAATTACGGCCGCAGGCCACCTTACGGCTTTAGCCAAATTACCACAAATAGCAACCCTTCCAACCTTTCCAACCCTTCTGCCTTTCTAACCTTTTACTATAAATTACGGCCGATTACTTTCTTATGACCTTCGCGTTTGTAATAATATTTTTGCCATCTACTATAGCAATATTATATAAGCCGGCAGCAAATGATTCAAGGCTTATACTCAGATTTTTACCTGATGCAGGAATAATATTTTTATAAACAACATTTCCGTTGATATCGTGAACATTGACAACCACATCTATATTTAAATCAGATGTTTTTTCGATTCTAATGAAATTATTTGTTATTGTTGGAAAAATTCTGAAACTATTATTACGGGCATTAATTTCTGGAGTATTTAAAAGTTCGTCGAGAGTGTAAATATATGCAGCACCACTTCGGTATCCGTTTTCATCATCATATGGTGCTCCTAAAAGACCAATGCCATCAGAGACCGATACTGAAACTCCAAAACGGGCATCTGGAACTGCTTCGGGTTGTTTTATGGTGCTTTGGTAAACCCACTGATTGTTGCTTCTATGATAGTAAAAGGCTGCTCCTGCAGAATAACTACCGTCGGAATAATTTACTGTCCCGCATAGGATATCATCTCCATCGATGGAAACATCTGTCCCAAAAAGGTTGTCTGATTGACCCATAGGAGGGGTAAGTTTTTGTTTCTGCTCCCAACCTGTATTACGTTCAAAGACATAGGCAGAACCACTATTGCTTCCAAAAATATCATCTCTATATGCTCCCACTACAACTTCGTTATTATAAATATCAACACTTTTTCCAAAATACTGATCTTCCATTGGGTCGTCTGGATAAATTATCTGATCCAATGACCATGCAGAACCATCATATTTGTAAATATATACTGTACCACTTTCTATACCGCCTTCAACATCTATTCCTGCTCCTATAGCCATATACTCATCACTAATAGCACTACTCATTCCAAAAGCGCTGTTTACATCAAGTTCAGCAGGAGTAAGTTTCTCATTTAATACCCAGTTACCACCATCAAATTTATATAAGTAGGCGGCGCCACTATTATTACCCAAATCGTCATCATAAACGGCCCCTACAACTGCATAATTGCCAAAGATGGATACACAATTTCCTATACGGTCGTCGTTTTCTCCTCCTGGAGGTTGTAAAATTGCGGTTTCTTCCCAAATACTTCCATTATACTCATAGATGTATGCCGACCCCGTTTCAACGCCGGATTCATCATTTCCGCGATATGCTCCAACTATAAGTTTATTACCACTTAAGTTTATATCATATCCAAAATATTCGGCAAAACCTCCATCAGAGGCGGTTATTTTTTGTTGAAAAACCCATTCAGAGCCATTAAAATTGTAAATGTAGACAGAACCACTCTGAATACCGAGATCATCATCATAAATGTTAGTAATTGCCATAAAGTCGCCATCAATAGCTGTACTCCAGCCAAAAGAATCTTCCACTTCTGCATCAGAGGGAGTGATTTTTGTTTCCTGGGAAATAGACACGTTAATAATAAACATCAGTATAATGATGCTTGAGACTAGCTTTTTCATATCTTTTAGTTTTAATTTGGTTACCAATAACTTACAAATATAGTAAATGAAAATAAAAAAGCGAAATAAGATGTTCTAACTATATGCTTTGATTATTATTTGCAATGATTTGCCGGATATTTGACTTGAAAGATGCCTACGGCGGAATTTGTGCTACGCACGTAATTAATTGTAATTAGCACTTCGTGCGTAATTGATTGTAGACGAAGTTTCATATAACACACTAAATTACGACCAATTACTACGAATTACGGCCGCAGGCCAAATTACTATAAATTACAGCCTCAGGCTAAATAACCATAAGTTCCTCTTAAACACTTCTATCAGATTGCCTCTCTCGCTCATCGCCCAAAGCGAGAGACGCGGCAACCCTCTTGCCTAAGCCTGTCTCGCCTTAGGCGATGGGCAAGACCAGAGCCCTGAATGTTTCTAAGGAACCCCCTTTTTTAAAAAAAATTGTATCTATTATTCGTTTGGGGTTCTGACGAAGGACAATCCTTCTTCGTCTTACTATGTCCTCAAGCCGGACAGGCTTTTCATTTTTTCCTGCAGTTGAAAAAACGAAACAACCGCGTGCGCATAAAGCTTTAGCGGTGGCGCAAAAAAACCGCCGCTGCCCATAAAATAGCTATCCGCCGGGGGGCGGACTAGTCCTTCCTTTGGTCGGACTAGAAATGTGTTTCATTTCACTAAAAGGAGGTCCCTTTATATGTAAACTTAATGTAGCTGTATGTTAATAATGTTCTATATGATGAATTTTTTAGGCGAGCTTTTCTTTTTTAATGCTCCTATTAATTTCCGTGTCAACGTCCGTCTCCTGAAGGATTAACGCATTTTCCTGAAGGCGGGGTTTAGGGTACTAATAAACGTAATATGATTATTATAACTAACCGGACTATTAGACTATTCGACTATTCGACCATTTGACTATTCGATTTTCCTTTTGATCCTCTGATCTTCTGATCCTCTGATCCCTTTACCTCCTAATCCTTTTCCAGCACCTTAAGCGCATTAACCCTATCAACCTTCAACTGTTCCATAAGCGCATCTCTGTCTTTAAATTTCTTTTCATCCCGCATACGTTCTACGAAGGAAATCGTTATTTGCTGGTCGTAGATTTGCTGATCGAAGTCGAAGATGTTTACTTCTATGGTGAGTTCGCCTTTGTTGATGGTGGGACGGTAGCCGATATTGCTCATGCCTTTATATGATTTTCCCATCCAGTATACGCGGCAGGCATAAACACCGTCGGCGGCGATGAGTTTGTATTCGTCGGCTATTTCTATGTTGGCGGTGGGGAAGCCCATACCTCTGCCTATGGCATTTCCCGTTACTACCTTGCCGGTGATGGAATATTCGTAGCCCAGAAGTTTGTTGGCGGCGCTTACCTTTCCTGCTTCCAGCAGTGTTCTTATTTTGGTGGAACTGATGGGCATATCGTTTATCTTCTGCTCTTCTACCTGCTCTACAGAAAAGCCAAACTCACGTCCCAGTTCGGCCAGCTGATCGAAACTGCCACGACGGTTTTTACCAAAATGATGATCGTAACCAATAATAAGTTTTGAGGGCTTGATTTTTTCTACCACAAAATCTTTAATAAAGTCGTAGGAAGAGATGCCTGCAAACTGCTTTGTAAAACTTACGATAATAAGGTGGTCGATGCCGGCTTCTTCCAGTCGGTTTATCTTCTTCTCCTGGGTATTAATAAATTTAAGATTGCTACTGTCGAGGCCCAGAACAATACGCGGGTGGGGATAAAAAGTGATTACCACTGTCTCACCGTCAATTTCGGCAGCCTGCTGCATCATCTTATTAAAAATCGCCCTGTGACCCAAATGAACACCATCGAAAGTGCCTATTGTTACTATGGTGTTTTTTACAGGCTTAAAATCTTTTATACAATTGTATATTTTCAAAACTTATTTTATTTGGTAACAAACTTATTTACAACTAAATATTCGGCTATCTGAATGGCATTGGTGGCGGCTCCTTTTCTGAGGTTGTCGCTAACTATCCACAAATTCAGACTGTTGGACTGCGACAAATCCCTGCGTATTCTTCCCACAAAAACCTCGTCTTTGTCCATTGCAAGATAGGGCATGGGATACATATTCGCTTCGGGCATATCGAAAACCACCACTCCGGGCATACCACCTAAAAGTCGGGTAACCTCAAATATGGTGAAATCTTCTTCAAATTCCAGGTTTACTGCTTCCGAATGTCCTCCGTCCACGGGAACCCTTACTACTGTTGCCGTAACGGCTATGGAAGGATCCAGTATCTTATGGGTTTCGTTTACCAGTTTCACCTCTTCGGTAGTATAATTATCATCTACAAAATCGCCTGCATGGGGGATAATGTTCATGTCTATCGGGTGGGGATATGCTTTATCGGCAGGGCTTTCATTATTGCGCTCGGCCATAAGTTGGTTGATGCCTTTGGCTCCGCTGCCGGTAACCGATTGGTAGGTAGAGACCACCGCCCGTTTTATCTTATATCTGTTATGAAGTGGAAACAATGCCATCACCATTTGTATGGTAGAGCAGTTGGGATTTGCAATAATATAATCGCTTTTGCCTATGCTCTTTCCATTGATTTCGGGAACCACCAAGGGTACATTCTCTTCCATCCTCCAGGCGGAAGAATTGTCGATTACAAAAC
>JBFFLX010000223.1:0-5279 GCA_041554435.1 Bacteroidales bacterium | reverse complement strand
CTCCGGAGTAAATAATCTGGTCGGGCCTTATTGCAAGAAAATCAACTATAGTAGAATTATTTTTATCAATTATTATATCATCCTGTACAGAATCTCCGGGCTGTTCCGGGCTCATAACATTTATATCGTTCACATTTAGAGTTTTCCATTGACCGCTCTCACTATTAACTCCATAAAATTCAGTGTTAATTTGAATGGGAACTCCAATGCTGTTTGTATAGTTTAGAGTAATA
Source organism: Bacteroidales bacterium (assembly GCA_041554435.1). Classification (GTDB taxonomy): domain Bacteria; phylum Bacteroidota; class Bacteroidia; order Bacteroidales; family F082; genus BM524. The sequence goes on along the minus strand of JBFFLX010000223.1, from coordinate 5,046 downwards.
GATGGCTCTTCCAATATAAGTTCACCTTCAATTTGACTAAGAAAATCAAAATTCAAATCCAATGTATCATCACTTATTTGAACTTCCTGTTGACCGAGATAACCATCTGCGTAGGCTAAGTTCAATTCTTCCAAATTAAAAACTCCATTAATTTTATCTGATGAATCGAAAGTAACAATCTGATTTGAAGGCATAATGCTTAGTATGAGTTCTATGGGCAAAATATTATAATTCTGACTGGAATCTGTACTCAAATCAGCACTCATATTACTGATATCCCAACTATTAATAAATTCTCCATTTGGAGATATATCGAAAACAGTTTGTGGCATCTCGCCGTTGATCAGTGCAGAGGGCAACTTCATATTTACATTTATCCCAACATTCATTTCCGAATTAAGCATGTAAACAAAATTTCCGCTACCAAATTTGATATGTTTCAATTTTTCAGGATCCAAAGCAAAATCTATCTTTTCAATGCTGGAATACATTAACTGTTCAGTAATTTTGGCGCTGCCACTAATAATTTTTAAATCTTTTGCTTCGAAGCCAAATCCCAGGCCTTTAGATAAATCAATGTCGACCATATCGGGAAAACTTCCCGGGCTGCTAAAAGAATTTATTTTGTAGGAGAACTCATTTCCTAAAGTAATTCCGGTAATATCGGTTGTGTCAATAAATTGAGTTCCACTGGCTAATTCATCAATACTAATTTCAGCAATTATATTCTGAGATAACTTATCAACCACCTGAAAATATATTCCTAACAAACTAACAGGCAAATTGTTAGTTGTGGAAATTATCATCTTACCATCAGAAAAAGTTAAATTGATAAAGTTTTCAAGGGGATCTGAATCTACAGTAGTAGTTTCAAGTAATTCAAAGGGAGGGAAATAAGTTTGCTGTCCATCGTATTTTAATAATGTGTCCTGAACCGATTGATCAAGATAAGGTAAAATGTCGATCATCTTTAATTCACTATCAAAACCAAAGGGCTCCATTTCAAGTTCCCCAAGAGAAAATCCCTGCTCGTGTGATATTTGCTCAGTAATTTCCAAAATAGTGTCGGCGGTAATGCTAAAAACCGAATCTTTTACTAAAAAATAAACCAACGAACTATCTTGCTGAGTTATTAAATTAGTATCGTTGGGGAATAGGTTGTTGAATACTATTGTTGTTTGCAAGAAGGGAGCGGCTATATCGGGTTTCCATTCCGATACACTTACTTTACTTAAATCTTTTCTGCAAGAAATAGTCAGTATTAATACTATGGTGCTTATTGTTAGTATAAGATTTTTTATACTTCTTTTCATAAGCAGTAAAAGTATTAAATAAACAGCACCATACTAATCAATTTCATTTATAAATGAACAGTTGGGTGTTGATAGAATCAAATTCTAAAATAATAAAAACTTTATTTATAAATTATGAGTATGTATTATTTGATTAATAATCGTATTTCCATAAATTTTTATATAAAACAGGCATCCCAACTATTTTTAATTATTACTTTTACATAATATAAAAATTACTTTACTCAAGGACAAAAACCACTGAATCAATTATGAATATTGCAATACTATTATTGAACAAAGGACGCGGAAGCGGAGAAGTAGCAAGAGAACATGCCCGCCATTTATTAAAACTTGGCCATAAGGTTTACTTTATGTATCCTGATATTGGAGAGGGCATAGCAGGAGCAGAAAACATCGATATAAAATTGCATACTGAAATAACTCCGGTTCATGAATATCTTCCTGCAGCAGGCGATACACAAAAGCAGGTTGCCAGGATGACGCATGAGGAAATGCTATCGTACCTTCCTGATTATGAGAATGCTTTGCAATCAGTTATTGACGATGTGGATATTGTAATTGGTCATCATGCTAATTTAAGTGCAGTTGCAGTACACAATGTTTGTAAAAGAAATGACAAGCCATACGTAATTTTTGCTCATGGAACTGGTATTGAACCCCGGCATCATGGGCTGTGGGATGATAAAAACTGGGGCCTGATTAAAACAGCCTTGCTGGAAGCAAATGGTATTTTGGTAACTACCGATTATGTTCGCGACGAACTCATTAAACCCCTGATTAATTTAACAGATGACAAATTCCTCGTTTTGCCTTGCGGTGTTGATTTGGAAGATTTCAAGCCCGGAAATACTGAAGGTATTAGAGAAAAGTACAATCTGGAAGGTGATTATGTTATATGTCCCGGTGCACTTATGGCCTCAAAAGGACCACAGAATGTTGTGGAAGCTTCCAAAGAATATAGTGATTTGGCGCTCACCGTTTTTATTGGGGCAGGAGAATTACAGGAAGAACTTGAAGAAAAAGCAGGCAGCAGAGCCCGTTTTCTGGGATTTGTTTCTGCAGAAGACAAAGCCAAACTAATAAACGAAGCAACACTTTTAGTTGCAGCACCCCAAAAGCAAGAACATTTCGGAATTATTTATGCAGAGGCACTTGCCGGAGGTACACCATGTGTTGCTTATAAAGGTGGTGGCGTTGGTTCCATAATCACACCTATGGAAGGGATACTTACTGAAAGAAATCCTAAAGCCCTGGGAGAAAGAGTAAATTTCCTTCTTCAAAATATTGGACAAAGAAAACAGATGAGTCGTTCATGCCGCCCGAGAGCCGAACAATATTACGACTATCACAAACTTGTTAAAAAGTTAGTAAAATGGATGGAAGAGGTGATGTAGAAAACTGTTGTGTAATAATGAGAATCAATTAATTTATAAACTAAATACTTTTTTATCGAAAGATCTATTTAAACATATTAAAAATTTATTTATTAATTTTACCCTATGAACTCAAACCTAAATAAAAGACCCATAAACAAATGGGCCGAGGACGATCGTCCGCGCGAAAAACTTGCCTTAAAAGGTAAGTCGGTACTTTCGAATGCCGAACTTATTGCAATTTTAATAGGAAGTGGAAATTCTCAAAAATCGGCAATTGAATTAAGTCAGGAGATACTCAATGAAGTTAATAATAATCTCATAGAATTGTCGAAACTTGATATTTCTGACCTTACTGCTTTTAATGGAATTGGAGATGCAAAGGCCATTAGCATAATTGCTGCTCTGGAACTTGGTAAACGCAGGCTTAGTTCCAAAGTATTAGAAAAGAAAAAAATCAGTTCCAGCAAAGATGCATATGAACTCTTCATGCCCGAATTAATCGACAGATATGACGAACAATTCAGAGTATTGTTTCTCGACAGGGCTAATCAGTTAATTATCAGTAAAAGTATTGGAATAGGAGGTTTTGCTGGCACCGTTGCCGACCCGAAAAAAATATTCAAACTGGCATTACAATACAATGCCTCTTCTATGATACTGGGTCATAATCATCCTTCCAGCAATACAAAACCCAGCGATCAGGATATAAACCTAACCAAGAAAATATGCAGGGCAGGCAGCAATCTGGATATATTAGTGCTCGATCATATTATTGTTGGAAACGATGGGTATTATAGTTTTGCCGATGAGGGGATATTGTAAACTTTTATTTCTTAAGTAAAAATATTTTATTTGAAGTAATGTTTGCCTGTTCAACAACTTCAAATTTGAGATTAACAGATTTTGCAAAATCACGGATTTGGCTTTCCGAAAGAAACTCAAGTTTATTACTGGTTTTATTAAAACCTATTCCTGTTGATAGCCATTCGGTTATTCGCGTTTTTTTATGCTCTTTTTCCGCTTCGGCATCGCCATCACGAATAATGAGTATTCCATTGTTATTCAGTTTATTATAACAATTTAAAAGTACTGCTTTTTGCTTAATCCCAGGCAAATAATGCAATACATCTTTCAAAATAATTACATCAGAATTCTCAATCTCATATTCACTTATGTCGGCAGCAATAAATTTAACTTTATCAGTTTTAATGGCACAATTGGCTGCAACCATAATTTTTTGATCGTCATAATCAACGGCACTTATTATTCTGTCTTCCGAAACAAGATTCAGCATATAATCCAGATAACCATATCCACAACCTAAGTCAGTTATTACACACTCTCTTGGTATTATCTCATTGAATATTGTAAAGTTATTTTCCAATTTCAATTTAACAAAAGTATACCATTCCAGCACGGGTCCTTTATACAAATAGTTTTTACGAACGTAGTCAGCGAAATATTCAGGTGTTTCATGCTCCTTACGCAAATCAGCATATTGTTGCTTAAAATACTTTTGAATTCCTTTAGTTTTACTTCTCAAATCTTCTCCATACTCATTTTTATCAAGATAAATTTTTGGAAGAAACTTAGTTGTTATTGATCCCCTTTTAAGGAAAAACTCACTTTTCTTAAGCAATTGATTTTGACCGTGAATAAGTATTGGTTGTATTGGAATACCAAGTTTCTCAGCCAAATAAAAGGCACCTTTATGAAATCTCTTTATTTTTCCGCTATCGTTTCGGTGACCTTCGGGATAAATTACCAGTGAATATCCTTTTTCCATTATTGGCCTGTATAATTCCAAAACATTTTCATAACCACCGTCGGAAGGCAGAAAATCGGCATATTTCAGAGCAAAACCATAAAAAGGGTGATTGTAGTTGTTTTTGTTAGTTAACACCACCACTTTTGGGTTCAACAACATCATCAACATTAAATCGATATGCGATTGATGGTTGGCAATAATAATAGAGGCTTCCGAATAATCTTCCCCCATGGGGTTAATAATAGTTTTTCTGGAAAAGAAATTCATATAAATTAAAAACCATGTTAACTTACTGAATATGTAATGGAAAACATATTTTTTCTTATCCCTGTTGGCAGGAAAAATTCTGAATAAGAACGATAATAATGTCATAAATAAAGCACCCACAACAAAAACTACTAAAGAACTTATCGACATAATAAAATCCAATAGAGTAACCGGACGATTTCGTGGGCCTTTTTTGTAAGAAACCAACCACTTAAATATTGCAGGAAGCAAAATAAAGTTGACTATCACAACACTAAAAATTCCAATTATCGACATAAGGGCTATGGATTTAAGTGCGGGATGTTTTGCAAAAATCAAT
>JBFFLX010000222.1:0-5345 GCA_041554435.1 Bacteroidales bacterium | reverse complement strand
GAAACTTTTTATTTGAGTAACAAAATTCGATAATTTTGTTGTGATACCTGAGTTGAAACTTAAGCCATAATGCGAAGGTGCATTAATAATTTCCCACATATTTACCGAATTTTCGTCGGCAGCAACGGTAATTTTTTCGATAGTGGTTTTACCAATTCCACGGGCAGGAGTATTTATACATCTCAATAACGAATCTTCATCATTATGATTAATTACCAGGCGAAAATATGCCAGTAAATCTTTGATTTCCTTACGGTTATAAAAAGATGTACCTCCATAAATTTTATATGGAATATTAAGTTTACGAAAGGCTTCCTCCATTGAACGCGACTGCGCATTTGTACGATACAAAACAGCAAAATCACTATTTGGCAATTGGTTATTCATTTTGTATTCGAATACAGAATTTGCAACTAAATTACCTTCTTCAGTATCGCTGGAAGCATGAATAAAACCTATTAAATTCCCCTGATCATTGTCGGTCCAAACCTTTTTCTTAATCTGATCTTTATTATAAGCAATTAGTTGATTAGCAGCCTCAACAATATTTTTTGTGGAACGATAATTTTGTTCCAGTTTATATAATTCAAAGTCCGGATAATCATGCTTGAAATTCAGCATATTGGAGATGTTTGCTCCACGGAATCCATAGATACTCTGAGCATCATCGCCAACAACACAAATGTTTTCGGTTACGGCAGCTAATTTTTTCAATATTAAATATTGAGCATGATTGGTATCCTGATACTCATCAACCATTATATATTTAAATTTCCTTTGATATTTAAGAAGGATTTCCGGAAATTTTGTGAATAAAAGATAAGTATTAAAAAGCAGATCGTCGAAATCCATGGCATCGGCACGACGAAGGCGATTATTATATGTTACATAAATATTTTTTATTTCCGGCTTACGGGCGCTCTCGTCGGCGGCAATAATTTCAGGGTTTGCAGCATATTCTTCAGGTGAAACCAAAGAGGATTTGGCCATGGAAATTCTGCTTGCCACATAGGAATAAGAATAAACTTTAGTATCGAGATCTTTATCTTTTATAATATTTCTGATAAGTCGTTTACTATCGTCCGAATCGTAAATACTAAAATTTGAAGGGTATCCAAGTTTATCACCATCTATTCGCAGAATTTTAGCAAAAATGGAGTGGAAGGTTCCCATCCAAACATTTCTTCCTTCTTTGTCGCCAATGAGTTGAATTATTCTGTCTTTCATCTCTCTGGCAGCCTTATTTGTAAAAGTAAGAGCCAGTATATTAAAAGGGTCGACACCACGGCTTAGGAGGTTAGCAATTCTGTAGGTTAGCACACGGGTTTTACCCGATCCCGCTCCGGCGATTACCATTTTTGGCCCTTCAACAGCCTCAACAGCAGCACGTTGATCTTTATTCAATCCGTTTAAAAAGTCTTTCACCATCAATTTTAATTAGAGGGCAAAAGTACTCAAATGATGTGTGGAATAAAATAGTAAGCCGGGAATTAATTAACAAAAGAAAAAAGGTCGAAAAGTCAAATAGTCGAAAAGTCTGAAAGTCGGGCTTCAACTATTCGACTATTGGACCATTCGACTATTGGACCATTCGACTTTATTTCCCCTCTGCAACTCACGCAAATAAAAAGTTGTCTTTTAAGTGCGAAATAATTATTTTTGCCGCAAACCATCATTGGAATATAAAGATATGAAACCAAAATTACTTTTACTAATTGCAATATTAACCTTAGGTTTATCAATAACTAATATTGAAAAAGCCAATGCCCAGTTTGGGGATTTTACAGTTTATCCCTGTGCCGATAGTGCTGCTGTTGTTGCATTGATAGATACTACATTCTTGAAGAGTGTACCAGGCTATGCCAAACAGAATATAAAGTTTTATGGTGACCCTTCAGCAGTTGGTTATTTTGAGAATGGATACTTTTTAGGTTTCCAAAAAGGTCAGGGGATTATTATGACTTCTGGTCATTCCAATGATGTAGACAACTCTAATGTATGTGGAAGTGCAGCAAACGCTAGTACAAATAATAATGGGGTTGAAAATGATCCGGATCTTACTAGTCTTGCCGGCGGTACTGCTACTCATGATGTATGTATAATTGAATTCCAGTTTAAACCAACTGCAGACTCAGCAAGATTTAAATATGTATTCGGCTCTGAAGAATACCATGATTATGTATTTGCAAGTTTTAATGATGTTTTCGGTTTCTTCCTCTCCGGCCCGGGCATTGATGGCGATTATTCTTTAAACTCAAAAAACATTGCAGAAATACCAGGAACTCATAGTCCGGTTTCTATAGATAACGTGAACTTTGGTAAAGGAGGTGCGACATGTTCCGGAAAACCAAGTGGCTGTACAAACTGCCAATACTTTAAAGATAATTCTCAAAGTACTGACCCTGCATTTTCTAAATTTGTGTATGATGGGTATACAACCTCCTTACCTGCGAAAAGTGGAGTTGCACAATGCCAATGGTATACAATTCGACTAAAAGTTGGAGATGCTGGAGATGGTATATATGATACAGGAGTGTTTCTGGAAAGTGGAAGTTTTTCATTGGGTAATGCAGTAGCAGATCCTGTTTATTCTCACCCTACAATCGACAGTTTAGTTTATGAATCCTGCAATAATAATGATGTAGATTTGGTTTTTACACTAACATCTCAAATGGGTTTTGATTATAAAATTTACTATAGTATTGAAGGCTCAGCAACTATGGAAGGGGAAGGTGAATTCCCTGATTATAAATCTAATTCAGCTATTATAGATTCTCTATTTTTCCCTTCCGGAGAAACACACGACACTATTAACTTTTATAGTTTTTATGAAGATGGTTTTGTAGAAGGTGTTGAAGATATACGGGTTATTTATAAGGCAGAAATGTGTAACCCGTTTTTGAAAGATACTGCTTATGTATATATAAAAGACAAACCAGAATTTACAGATACCAGCCTCACAGTTAATGTATTATGCGAGCAGGATACTGTTTTGAGTTTTGAAGGTATGCTTACAGGGATACCACCATATACGTATAGTTGGCAACCTGGTGGCTTTATAACACCAACGCATAATTTTTCTGTAAGTGGTACAGACTCTGAAACTGTTTATTGCATTATTAGTGATACATGTGGCAGACAAATCACAAATGAAGTGGAAGTTATTGTTCCCCCAATAACTGCTGATGCCGGACCAGATAAGGATTTATGTAACGTTACCAGCGTTCAACTTGAAGGCTCAACAGTTGGAGGACAGAATTTATTATGGACATCAAACCCGGTAGATCCTTCACTTGCCGGACAGGAGACTCTGCCTGATCCTATAGTTAGCCCTCCGGGAACCACTGAATATACTTTAACAGTAACCGATAATTGTACACATGAAGAAACTGATATAGCCTTTGCTCTATTGGAAGGTGCATCAGCAAATGCTACTACCGACAATAATGCTATTTGCGTAGGAGACGCAACTGAAATTACTGTTAATGCAGGCTCAAGTGATGAAACTTATGTATGGACAGCAAGCCCTGCTGATCCTTCATTGACAGGACAGGAAAACAATCAGATTATCAATGTAAACCCTACAGTAACAACAACTTATACTGTAGAAGTAACAAATGCCTGTAGTTTTACTGCAGAAACTAATATTGATATTACCGTTAATCCGCTACCTAATGCAAATGCCGGTATCGACAATGCTATTTGTTTTGGAGATTCATACGGATTAGAAGCTTCAGGTGGGGAAACATATTACTGGACATCCAGTCCGGTTGACCCATCACTGTCAGGACAGGAAGATATTTACAATCCTAATATAACGCCTGATACACAAACAGATTATACATATACTGTAGAAGTTACAGATATAAATGGCTGTGTTAACACTGATGAAATGGTATTGCAGGTTGATCCAGTACCAGATATAACACTTGCTCCTTCAAGCGATTTCATGTGTTACGGTGATGCCGTTAGTATCGAAGCCGTTGGAAATGCAGATGACTTAACATGGACCGCCGATCCACCGGATGCTAGTTTATCAGGACAGGAAAATAATGCAATAATTAATGTTTCTCCTTTGGAAACAACTACTTATACCCTTGTTGGTAATGTTATGGGATTTAACTGCCCCGCAACACTTACCCAAACCATAAATGTAAAACCTGAACTATTCTCAACATTTGATATTCAGGATGATAAGGTTTGTGAAAACGCTTCATTTATGGTGAATTATACCGGTAATGCAGGAGGTGCGGCAACTTATACCTGGACCTTTGATGGGGCTTCTATTAACTCAGGAATAGGTGTTGGTCCGTATGATCTACAGTGGGCTGCAGAAGGCAATAAAGTTATTACACTTCAGGTAGAAGAAGATGGCTACCCTGCAGAACCTTTTACAATGACCTTAGATGTAGTTAAGAGCCCGGTTTCTGATTTTGCTTCGGATATAATTAATGGCTGTAATCCTATAACCGTTGAGTTTACTTCCAACGCTACAAATACTACCGACAATGTTACTTATGATTGGGATTTTGGAAATGGTAGCAGTGCAAGTACTGAAACCACAAGTATAACATATACCGAACCAGGATTATATGATATTAGTTTGGTAGTTAATAATGAAGGTTTGTGTAGTGACTCAAAAACGGAGAATGCATATATTGAAGTATTTGAAACCCCAACTGCAAACTTCGAAGCTATTCCGCCTGAATCTATTTTAGAGGATGATGCGGCAACTATTAATTTTGCCGATTCATCAAATAGCATAGATGTTCTCACATATGAGTGGAATTTTGGTGATGGAAGCAGCCCTTCTGCACAAGGTTCACCATCGCATGTTTATACAGAAGCAGGTGAATATACTGTAACTCTCGATATTGAAACAAATAATGGATGTATTGATCACACAGAAAAAATGATTACTATTCACCCTGACTTTGTTGTTTATGCACCATCCGGCTTCTCACCTAATGGTGATGGTTTGAACGATGTATTTGAAATTAAAGGTATTGGTCTGAAAAAGTTTAAATTACAAGTATTCTCCCGTTGGGGCGAACTTGTTTTCGAATCAGACAATATTGAAGATCAGTGGGATGGCAAGTATAATGGAGAGTTTGTTCCAACCGGAACTTATGTATACAATATAAAATATACCAGTATGCTCGATAAAGACAAGGTTCTTGAGGGTACTGTAACCGTGTTGAAATAGAGTTATAAGTGACTTAAGTTACAAGTGCGCTAAAGTTATAAGTGCACTAAAGTTATCCCGAGTCCTCGGGAGTGACTTAATTTATAAGTGCCTAAAGTTACAAGTGCGCTAAAGTTATAAGTTTGCATAACTCGCAACT
>JBFFLX010000221.1:0-5363 GCA_041554435.1 Bacteroidales bacterium | reverse complement strand
ATTGTTTCGGCATATTGCATTTCCTTTTCATCGAGGTGTGTTCTCTTATTCTCAGCAAGTAATTGCGATAAAACAATAATACTGTTTAATGGAGTTCTTAACTCATGAGACATATTAGCAAGAAACTCTGATTTATACTGACTGGCTCTGGCAATGTCCTTGGCTTTATTTTCAATTTCAACTCTTGCTAGTTCTAATTCCTTATTTTTTCTTTTTATGGCATCTCTTTGTATTTCAAGTGCTTTAGAGCGTTCTTCAAGCTCTTCGTTTGTAACTTTGAGTTCTTCTTTCTGTGCCTGCAAGTTTTCTTCTGAAATCTTTAAGGCATTTGTTTGCTCTTGTAATTCCTCGTTTGTTTGTTTTAATTCTTCTTGCTGTACTTCCAGTTCATGAGCTTGTTCCTGTGTTTGTTGTAGTAACTCTTTTACCTTAATATGCGACTGTAATGTAACTAAGGTAATGGCAACATCTTTTATAGAATTCTCAATAAATTCAGTATGTTCGTCCTCAATTTTCTCAGCCATTCCCAGTGATAAAACAGCAACTATTTGGTTTTCATGAATCAGAGGATAGTAAATGTATGAATCAAGTTGTTTTTGTTCGGAACCATAATTAACCTGAGGTAATTTTTCTGAGTTATTATTTTCAATAATTAATGGTTCAGAAGATTTGAAAACCTGACCTATAATTCCTTCTCCCGGGCTAATTTGTTTTTTTACAAATTTATTTTCATCAGATATTCCCCAGGTCCCACTTAGTTTTAATTGGTCTTTTTCAACTAAATAGAACAAACCTATATGCGCATTTAAATAACTACAATAAAAATTCAGTATTTTATCAGAGAGAGGTTTTACAGCATTGATACCTTTCATAGTATCAGCAAGTTCATTATACCCGGTTTTAAGCCAGTCTTGCCTTTTTATTTCTATAGCATTTTCACGAAGGGTGCTCGTCATTTTAAATAATGCCTTGCCAAGAGAGTCTTTTTCGCTGCGTGGCTTTATTTCAGTTGAATAATCTCCTTTCGCAATGCTATTTGCCTGATTTACAACGGAAACAAAACTTTCAACCATTTGGTTCATCGAAAGACCTAATACATCGTCCTCACTCCTAATTTCAACTTTTTCACTAAAATCGCCTTTGGCCATCGACTTGGCAACATCAGCATATGATCGAAGTGAGTTAACCAGTCGTTTAAAAGTCGAACTCATATCACCTATCTCATTATCAGGTGCTTTTATTACTAGGGTGTTCAGCTTACCAATGGCAACCTGCTTACCCCATGATGATAACTGCTTAATAGGATTTACAAACCATCTGGTGACTAGAATCGAGATTAGTAGTACGATTAATATTGTAATAATAAAGGATACTTTTACAATATCTGATAACTCTCTTGCATTAACAAATGCCTCATCGTGGTCTATTTCCTCAATAAGTGCCCAGTTAATTCCAAATTTTTCTAAGTAGTCGATATTTCGATAAATACCCAAAACAAACCTGCCAGAACCATCCGTATCATAATTTGAACCGGTTTCATCTTTTAACTCATGCTCAATAAGATATCTTTCGTCATCTTTATGGATTAAATAGTCTTTCCAAAGTTTTGTTTTTTCATTCTCAATTTTTTTGCTTAGGACTTCATTTTCATTACCATACTTCTGTGTAGACCTTAAATAAAGATCTTTTCCAACGATATATGCTTGCCCTGTTTCCCCATAACCAGCATCATGCTGAAGCATTTTATTGATTTCATTTTCAGTTATTTGCAAAGCCATAACGCCAATAATAGCACCTTCAGTATTTCTCAAAGTGTTGATGAAGAATCCTGAAATAATACCCATGCTGGGTTCAAAGACTTCAAGGTCGGAGAAAAAAGTTTTGTCTTCCTCCAATGCTTTTGTAATAGTTTTCGAAAATTTTGTATTGAGAAATAAGTCAGAGAAAATATTTGCCCCCAATATTCTTTCTTTTTTTATGGAAAAGATAACATCTCCTTTAATGTCGACGAATATAAAATTATAGAAATCCTTTTTTTTGAGGGTGTTACGGAAGTCATCTATTTGTTTGGATGTGAAGTTTTTCCACTCTTCTCCTGTGACAAATTCTTTAGCAGTTAAATTAGAATTGTTGAATTTTTCCAGAAGTTCGCTGAAATATATTTTTTGTGATTCTGATGAACTTGTAATATCTAGGAGGTCGGAGGCCTCCTCGAAATAAGTGTTTAAATACCTTAAACGCAATTGCGAAGAAGATTTCAACGATTTATCGGCAACCACGGTTAGGCCTTGATATGCTTTTAAGTAATTTATATATCCAACAGAAGCCAGGGGAACAAAAGAAATAGCTAAAAACCAAATTAGCATGGATTTACCTACTCCTATATATTTCCATGATCTGAGTGTATGCTTAAGTCTTTCCCACGAGTTAGATTCGTTATAATCTAGGTATTTCTTTTCCATTTGGTGATTTTAGAAATTATTTTAAGTATTTCTCAATAGTGGAATAAAGATCTTCCGGGTTAACGGGCTTCGACAGATAATCATCCATACCTGCACCAATGAATTTTTCTTTGTCACCAACCATCGCATGGGCTGTCATGGCTATAATAGGGATATGTGTTCCATTCGATGTTTCTAATTCGCGTATGGTTGAGGTTGCTTCTAGTCCATCCATTTCAGGCATTTGAACATCCATAAGTATCATTTGATATTTGCCACTGTTGTTTTTGTATTCTTCTACTGCTATTGCACCATTTGTGGCCTCGGTAAACTTAATGCCTTTACGATTTAACAATTGAGCAACTATTTTCATGTTAATTATTTGATCTTCAGCAATTAAAATTGTAATTTTCTCATAATCTAATTTAGTTAATTGCTTCTTTTTTTCAGATTTAAAATTTTGGTCATCTTTATTTTCGGTTCCTCCTAAAGTAAATTCCAGTTTCCTTTTTAAGTTATGCTTTATAACAGGCTTTGTCATAAACGAAAACATCTCAGTTTTTTTCAATTTGTCAACTTCAATTTTTGACTTAAGAGGTGTGAGGAAAACAACATTAAACTTTTTATCAGGGAATTCTTTTTGAAGTTTTTCAATGGATTTGTCTCCGGTAATTTTTGATAATTCAAAATCAATCATTATTAAATCAAAATCCATAGTATTTATCATTTGAACTGCCTTATCTACATTTTCAACCGACTTATACTTAAAATTCCAATAATTCAATTGTCTTTCGATAGATTCAGATGTTTCTTTATGATCTTCAACAATCAGAATATTGTAATAACTTGATTTTTTTGGTAAGTTTAATTTATCTTCATTTTCATTAATTTCACCTGTTAAAAGGTTTAATGCGAAATAGAATTTACTACCTCTTCCAAGTTCACTATCAATTTCAATTTTACCTCCCATTTTATTCACAAGTTTTTGTGAAATGTTAAGGCCTAAGCCTGTTCCGCCGTGTTTACGCGTTGTGTCGGAAGATGCTTGCTTATATGAGTCAAATAGAGTTTCTGCATTATCTTTTGAAATCCCTATTCCACTATCAACAATTTCGAACTTAATTCTAATCTGTTCTTCGATTAAATCGAGTTTAATTATATTTAGTGTTATTGTTCCGTTTTGTGTAAATTTTATTGCATTGTTTAGCAGGTTTAGAAGTATCTGTCGCAAACGCAAAGGATCGCCTATAATATTATCCGGTATATCCGGATCTATATTACATACCAATTCATTTCCGCTTTCATAAGCGCTGATGCACAATGTGTTAAATATTTTCTCAACAAGTGTTCTAATATTTAAATCAATTTCTTCCAATTCCAATTTATCGGCTTCAATTTTCGATAAATCCAAAATGTCGTTTATTATTTCCAGTAATGTTTGCCCCGAATTCTTTATGTCGTCAAATCTTTCTGCCTGTAGTTCTGAAAGGTCTTCATCCATAAGGCCCAGGTCAGCCATTCCGATTATTCCGTTTAAGGGAGTTCTTATTTCATGACTCATAGAGGCAAGAAAATTGCTTTTTGCCTTAGTGGCTTCTTCAGCTTCAATTTTTGCTTTTTCCAGTTCTTTAACAGTCTCTGATAGTTTTTCGGTTGCTTGTTCAAGTGCCTGACGGTGTTTAAAAAATTCAACAAATGCTTTAATTTTACTTTGTAGAATTTCCAGGTCAAGGGGTTTATAAAGATAATCAACTGCTCCTGTTTCGTAGCCTTTAAAAATATGTCTTCTTTGTTTACTAATGGCAGTTACGAAAATTATCGGGATGTTTTTTGTCCGGTCATTACTCCTCATAATTTCAGCGGTTTCAAATCCATCCATTCCCGGCATTTGAACATCCATTAATACCAGAGCGAATTTATGCTCCAGCAATAATCCAAGAGCCTCATTACCAGAGCCAGCTTTAATAATTTGCAACTCCGGGCTTTCCAGAATACCTTCAAGTGTTAAAAGGTTTTCAGGTCTGTCGTCCACTATAAGAATCTTATAATTTTCCTTGCTGGTCATAAAAATAACATATTTAATTGCAATATCACTTCAAGCAAAGATAAGGTTTTTTGCAAATAAATTATTCTTTATACTAGCTATTTTGAAATACTGATAAAATTATTATCCTGTTTAGTTCATGCCAGGGTCGACTGGGAATTTCGACCAGTAGTTATATACCGATCCCATATTTTGCAAACTGCTCTTCCACATATCTTGTACGGGAATATTTAATATCGACTTGTCGGTTTCAGTACTAACTATCCATGAGTTGCTTTCCAACTCACCTTCCAGTTGATTTGCCTCCCATCCACTATAGCCAATAAAAAAGCGTATATTGCTGGAATTTAATTGGTTGAGAAGGATCATTTCTTTTATGAGTTCTATATCACCACCCCAAAATAAGCCATTGCCTATGTCCAAAGATCCTTCAATTTTACTTCCTAAACTATGTATATAAAAAGTAGATGAGGTATCAACAGGTCCCCCTAAATATATCTTTGATTCAAATGGGGGTAGTCCCTTTAACACATCATTTAATGGCGCTTCAATTATTTTATTGAGAACAACTCCAAACGATCCTTCCTCATTATGTTCAATAATTAGAACAACAGACCTTCCAAAATAATAATCCCCCATAAAAGGCTCTGATATCAAAAGCCTTCCTGCCTGAGGTTTTAAATTATTACTTTTAATTTGTACTAATCTGTTAATATCTTTCATTTTTTAATTTAATTTTACAAAATAATTCCTCAAAAAACGTACCATAAGTTAATGAGAAAGAACAATAATAAAAAATATATAAAATTCCGAAAAGAGTACGACTTCTTTGAATATCAAAGTTATGAAATTAATGTTTATGAGAGAATACTAAATAT
>JBFFLX010000220.1:0-5363 GCA_041554435.1 Bacteroidales bacterium | reverse complement strand
TTATAATGAACGCAAGAGAGCAGGTTTACGTAAGCATAATATAGGTTTTGTATTTCAGAGCTTCAATTTAATTGATCAACTTACTGTTTTTGAAAATGTTGAGTTGGCACTAATCTACACAGGAATAAAAAAGAGTGAAAGAAAAGAAAAAGTAAATGAGGTTCTGGAAAGAATGCAAATAATGCATAGAAGAAGTCATTTTCCACAACAACTTTCTGGAGGTCAACAACAAAGAGTTGCGGTTGCCAGAGCTTTGGTAAACGATCCTAAACTTATTCTTGCAGATGAGCCAACTGGAAACCTGGACAGTAAAACCGGTAATGAAGTTATGGAACTACTTACCGAATTAAATAATCAGGGTTCTACAATTATTATGGTTACCCATAGTGAGCATGATGCCAAATACAGTAATCGTATTATACGAATGCTTGATGGAGAAAAAGTAACCGAAAACATATTAGTTAACCATTAGAGATACAATATTATGATCAAAAATTATATCACGTTAGCATGGCGAAATATTATAGGTAATAAAGTTTTGTCCTTTCTCAATATTTTAGGTTTAACTTCCGGGTTATTTTGCTTTTTACTAATCTATTTATGGATATCAAGTGAAAATAGCATTAATAAGTATCATACAAACATAGATCAACTGCATTCTGTATATCTGGAATCATCTGATGGCCCAGCGTTTGGTTATGGCACGTCATCACTTCTATATAAGGAGTTAAAGATAAAAGTGCCAGAGATTGAGAAAGTTTCGGCAACATCTAACTATAGCAAAAAAAGCACCTTCTCTAATGGGAATAAGGTTTTAAAGCAAGATGGAAAATTTGTAAGTGAAGACTATTTTGATATGTTTTCATTTAATATTCTAGAAGGGAATGCTTCGAAGGCATTAAATGCTCCAAACCAAATTGCTATTTCAAAGGAAATGGCCGAATTGTTCTTTGGAAACTCAAAAAGTGCCATTGGGAAAACACTCACTTACGAAAACTCAAAAGAGCTAAAAATATCTATGGTCTTTGAAATAGGCAGTGAAGATTCAACCGAGAAGAGTGATTATTATTTATCGTTTAATTCTCTTTTTGCTGAAAATTCGTGGATGTATGATTGGAAAAATTTAGCCACCTATACCTTTGTTCAATTGGCCGAAGGAACAAATGTTGATCAGTTAGAGCAAAAACTAAAATCATTCCTAGACGAATATGAATTAGGCTTAGACATTCGATTTCAACCTTACGCAGATAGCTATCTTTATGCAGACATTGAAAAAGGTAATGGGAAAATTGTATATGTAAGATTGTTTGGAATAATAGCTTTTTTGATCATGCTGATTGCAAGCATTAATTTCATGAATTTAGCTTCTGCAGGCTATATGAAAAGAGCTAAAGAAATTGGGGTTAGAAAGGTTTTAGGAGCGAGCAAAAGTAGTTTGATAGCTCAATTTCTTGGAGAAGCCACGCTTCTTTCTCTTTCAAGTCTGTTTTTCGCTTTAATCTTTATTGTATTTGCGCTACCTGTATTTAATCAAATTACAGATAAAAACATAGACCTGTTAAATTTGCCCGTATCCACATGGATAATGGTTTTCGTAATTACACTTTTCACAGGAATTCTATCTGGAAGTTACCCTGCATTTTTGCTCTCTTCCTTTAGGGTTACCGATATTTTTAAGAAAAAAATTGAAACCAGCTCTAGCACCAAATGGATTAGAAAAGCTTTGGTTGTATTTCAGTTTACCATTTCGGTTGTCTTTATAAGTAGTATGATCATTATTTCAAAGCAAATTGATTTTGTCCAACATAAAAATATCGGTTTCGATAGAGAAAATTTATTGGCAATCACGCTGTCAAAAGACTTACAAAATAATTTTGAGGCTTTTAAAAGTGGCGCTTTACAAATTTCCGGAGTTACATCGGTCACAAAAACATCGCATATTCCTCTAGGAGAATATGGTACGTCACCAGAAGTTATTTGGAACGGTAAGACCTCTGATGATCCTTCGCTATTTACAGGAATGGTTGCAAGTGCAGACTTTGTTGGCACTTATGGTGTTGAATTACTTATGGGAAGAGAACTTATTCATAATAACCCGGAAAACATTGAGTATCTCATTAATGAGACGGCCTTGAATAAAATGAAGATGGAAAATCCGATAGGTCAACCACTATCGTTTTGGGGAAATCCAGGAACCATTGTTGGGGTGGTAAAAGATTTTCACTTTGGCTCCTTAAAAGAATCTATCTTCCCCATGATTATTAGAAGTGAGGGGTATTCAGAATTTGGTATAGCCTTCGTCAAATATAATTCTGGTACTGAAAAACAGACATTGGCGGCTTTAGAACAGCTTCATACAAATTTAAATCCGGCATTCCCTTTTGAGTATCGGTTTGTAGATCAAGAATATAATAAACTCTATAAGAGCGAATCTACATTTTACAAATTATCAACCTTCTTTTCAATTTTGGCCATTCTAATTTCCTGCTTGGGCCTATTTGGTCTGGTCATATTTACAGCAGAACAAAAGACCAAAGAAATTGGTATTAGAAAAGTATTAGGCGCCTCTGTTTTCACCATTACCTCTCTTATAACAAGAGACTTTCTGAAATTAATCCTGATTGGAGTAGTAATTGGAACCCCAATTTCTTGGTACTTCATGACCAAATGGCTCGCAGATTATGAATATAGAATAAATATGCCATGGTGGGTATTTGGTCTAACTGCAGTACTAATAATTAGCATATCCCTGCTTACTGTCAGTTTCGAGTCTGTAAAAGCAGCTATTGCAAATCCGATAAAAAGTTTAAGAAACGAATAGTACACTGAAATTAAAACAAAGATTATGAATAAAAAGGTAACACTTATAATTTTCCTTTGGTTAGGTATTTTTACTGGAATTTCTCAAAATGAGCAGAAAACAATATTAACATTGAACGATTGTATAGAGATGGCTATTAAGAATAATCTGGACTTAAAAGTTAATCGGCTAAAAGTAGAATCTTCTGGAATAAATTACAAACAATCGAAGACTAATATACTTCCGACCTTAAATATGGATTACAATTTGGGAACTAATAGTGGTCGCAGTATAGATCCATTTACCAATAACTATATCAACCAAGAACTTACATTTTCTAACGCAGGTTTATTTCTTGATTTAAATGTATTCAGTGGTTTTAGATTAAAGAATGAAGTTAAACAAAATAGGTTTAAAATGCAGGCTTCGGAAATGGAAACAGAAGAGGCCCGGCAGAATTTGATCTTGGAAGTTACGCTTCGATATATCCAGATATTGAATAATAGAGATTTGATAGAATTGGCCAAATCAAATCTTCAAACCACAGAGATTCAATTGAACAGACTCAAAATTAATTACCAAGAGGAGGCAGGAAATCCTGTTGATTATACAGATATGCAAGGTCAATTTGCTTCAGATCAATCCAGTATTATTGATGCTGAGATTAGTTTGAAATCTGCGATATTAAGCCTCACAAAACTGTTGAACTTAAATATAGATCCAGGAAATGGTTTTGAGAATATTGTTGGTTTAATCGGAGTAGAAAAATATCAGTTTTCACCTCTTGAAGTTTACAACGAGGCTCTACAAAATCTGGCAACCTTTAAATCAAAACAATTTAAAACTGATGCTGCATTATCCGGTGTTAAAGTGGCTAAATCGAATTACTATCCAGAAGTTTCACTATTTGGGCAATTAAATACAAACTATTCCAGTTTGGCCAATGTCTTTAATGAAACGGGAAGTTCCATCGTACAAACTGGAGATTTTGTTAGTATTGATAATCAGGAGTATAGGGTTTTAAGAAACGAGCCACAATTTGAAAGCACAAAAATCGATTACAACAAACAGTTTGAAAACAATCTTAATTCGGTTGCCGGTATATCTGTTCGGATTCCGTTATTTAATGGATTTCGTGCCAAAAATACTGTGGCACTCCAGAAAATTCAGGTTAAGGAAACAGAAGTTGAACTGGAACAAACCAAATTCAATTTCAAACAATCTATTGAAGAAGCATATAATAACATGGAATCTGCTTACAATAGGTATCATATTTTAATAAATCAGGTAAAAGCCTATGAAGAATCATTCCGTGTTAATGAGGTTAGATTTAATAATGGCGTTTCAAATATTGTGGATTATATTACCAGCAAGAATAATATGGATTCTTCTAGATTGAATCTCAATAAAACTAAATATGAGTATTTGTTAAGAGTGAAAATATTGGATTACTATAGAGGAATTTAATTACTTTAATTCCTAATTATGGTTTTAGTGGAAGAGTTAATTTAACGCTATCTTTATTCGAATTTCGTTAATTGATTGCAATATGACAATGTCGGAAAGAGTTAAAGAAAAACTGAATAGTAAACTAACATAAAAACCAACGCACAACAACGTATAAAAACAATAATGGCTTTATTTATTGCCGAAAATAATCTCAAACTTATTATCTTTCAGTTTCGGATTGAAATCCCAAGGATATCCATCCCTTACTGATTTTTATACGAACACGTTGCCCACAATATAGAATGAACAATTTTTTAAACAATAATAAATAAACTTCACAAAATGAAAAAGACACTTTTAATTATCTCGTTGACAATTTTGACAATTACAACTGCAAAATCACAAGAAAAAATTCAGTTTGGAGTAAAAGGAGGTATTAATTTTACTAATATAACATCAAATGATTTATTCAATAAAGAATACAAAACAGGATTTCATGTTGGCGCATTAGTTGAAATTCCATTTGGAAATAAATTTTCACTTCAACCTGAAATTTTGTATTCAACGCAAGGTGTTGACGGGGAGGCACCTATACTTTACGACCCATTTCCTGGAGCGCCAGCTCCTCAACCTGTGTTGGGTGAATATAAACTTGATTACATACAGATTCCTGTTTTAGTAAAAATATACTTAATTAATAACTTCTCTTTAGAAATTGGACCTTCATTTAACTTTTTAGTAAATGATGAATTGATTTATAATTCTTCAACAATTAATGATGATATAGGGAAAAGTTTTGAATTTAGTGGTATAGTTGGACTTTCCTATAAAATTAAATATGGTTTTTTCTCAAATGCCAGATACTTTCATGGTTTTACAAACGCTTTAGATAGTAATTATATGGAACCAAAAAATTATGGATTTTCAATTGGAATTGGTTATTTGTTCAAATGATAAATATGTAAATCCTTTAAAATACTGTGGGCAACAATGTATATAAAAAATAGGCGAAACTGTCATAAATTGAGAGCTTTTAGCTCTTATCAAACTTTGTGCTTAACCGAAAGTTTTATGCTTCGAAATCGCCTACTTTTCATATACTAACCGTTGCCCA
>JBFFLX010000219.1:0-5378 GCA_041554435.1 Bacteroidales bacterium | reverse complement strand
TAGATTTATCCTACTAAACCAAATCGAAACTACCCTAATAATAAACTGCCATCATGCAATTTGCGATGGAATGTCTCTTATTTATCTTTTTAAAGATATTATGAGAATTTTATCTGGGAAGAGCATTAAAATAGAACAAGAGATGCCTGTTTTTCTTGAACCAGAAAATATTCCGCAAAGGGTGGGCACTCCAATTTCCAGATTTTTTGTTAGTTTAATCAATAAAAAGTGGAGTAAGGAGTCCATTCGTTTTTCAAATCAAACCTATCAGGAAATACATACTGATTTTTGGAAGGAATGTAAACCACAAATAATCTCTTTTAAATTCTCAAAAGAAGAAACAGCAAATATTGTTTTGCAATGCAAACAAAATCATGTTTCAGTTAATTCAGGACTGGTTACTGCCTTCTTATACGCAGAAAAACAACTGTTTGGGCAAAAGGACTATTCAGGGAAAGTTATCGTTACCGATAATCTAAGAACTCATCTTAAAAATCAGCCTGGTGAATATATGGGTAATTTTGTTTCCACATTGAGGTCCAATCTGATATACAGTGAGAATAAAACCTTTTGGGAAAACGCACAAATATTTCATAAAAAGATTAAACGGCTTTTAAAAAAAGATATTTTTAAACGTCAACTGATAGGTCTGTTTTCTCCCATATTCTTAGATGTAATGATGCTAAATCATTTCGGGCGAAGAGAGGATAAGCTTGCTAAAATAATGATAAAAACATCGGGAATGAATAATCTAAATTCAACATTTACTATTGCAAACTTAGGACGAACAGAAATAGCTGATAATGCAGAGAAGTTTAAAATAAAAACATTATTTGGTCCAATGGCAGTTTCTAAGGCAATGGAGAAATATATAAGCGTTCTGACAATCAACAATAAACTTCATTTTTCAGTATGTTTTAATGAAAACAATATTGACAGGGAATCAATCCTTAAAATAATAAAATTATTACCACAGATATTTAATGTTGGTTCAAAATAATAAAAGAGTATGTAGGCACAGAAAAACTAAATTGTCATACGTTGAGAACATTACAATATTTACGGCGGCACTATTCAAGAAGCATTTCTAAATCAAATACATAACTACTAAGTTGATTTATACAGATCACTCTTCCTATACATAATACCAAGCTTTTTCATTCGGTTTCTTAAGGTACTGGCATTTATTCCTAAAAGATTAGCAGCACCATCATTTCCATGAATCTTCCCATTAGTTTTAAATAGTACCCGTTTAATATGTGAAATGACGATTTCATCTAAATTATAAGTACTTAATGAGTCTTGATTAATGGCAGAATTTGATTTTTTTCCTAGGCTTTCATTTGGTAGCTTAATACCATTAAATGTTAATGGCCCTCTTGGATTCAATATTAGTTCTCTTTCTATTATATTCTGTAATTCCCTCACATTACCAGGCCATGAATAATTAGAAAGAATCTCAATACTTTTTTCAGAAATAGTTGGTATCTGAGGTAAGTTAAGTTCTTTTGATTTTTGCTCAATAAAATATTGAACAAGCTCAGGAATATCTATTAACCTGTCTCTCAAGGGGGGGATTTTAATAGGAAAGACATTTAGTCGAAACCATAAATCTTCTCTAAATTCTTTATCTACTATCATTTGCTCTAAATTTCTATTAGTAGCAGCAATTATCCTTATATTTAAGGAAATTGTTTCAGAACCTCCAACTCTTTCAATTGTCTTGTTTTGAATAACCCTAAGAAGTCTTACTTGTGATTGCAATGGTAGTTCCCCTATTTCGTCAAGGAAAATTGTTCCGTTTTCTGCTCTTTCAAAACGACCTCTTTTACGTGAAAGCGCACCTGTAAAGGCTCCTTTTTCATGACCAAATAGTTCACTGTCAATAAGTGTATCAGGTATTGCTCCGCAATTTACGTTAACAAAAGGACCTTTACTTCTTTGTGATGAATGATGGATAGCATTAGCAATAACATCTTTTCCGACCCCTGTCTCACCTAATAACAAAACTGGGCTATCAAGAGCAGCAACTTGTCTCACTTTTTCCATTACATCTTTTAAACCTAAATGAAAACCTATTATCTCATCACCGTATATTCGCCTTAATTCACTATGCAAATATTTGTTGTCATCAGCTATCAGGTTTTTAAGCTGTAAAACTTCTCTATGTCTTAATGTATTTGACATTGCTATGATTAAAGGCTCTTTAAGAAGCAATACTAATTTTGCATGATTTTCGGAGAATCTTTGATTTCCAGTTGTAGCTAATACAAGGGTGCCCAGGTTTTTGCCTTCGGAACGAAGCATAAGTGCAATAATAGATGTGGTTTTAATTTTATAAAACTTATATATATCACGAGAGATGCTGAATTCATCAGTATTTTTAACTAACTGAATATCCTGATTTGTTGGAGTGCTTTCTGCAACTTCAATTGATGTTTTTGATAAGGGAGTTAAACTGTTTTGTTTTCGATATCCTTCCAAATCAGCCATAGCAAAAGTGCGAATAGAGTTATATTTTGGTTCGTAGTTTAATAAGAATGCTTTTGATGCAGGCATTGTATCTTTAAGATAATGAAGTAGATCAAATAGTGCCTTTTCTATTTCTAAATTTCCACAAATCTTTAAAGTTGCCTCGCGAAAAAAAGTGTTTTTATCCATTGTAAGTTAAAAATGATGTATATCAAATTGCAAGTTAAGCAATATTGCCATATCCGACAATTTAACTTGCCAGATATGACAATAATATTGTTGAAATATTTTTTTAAGTTTCTAGATATGAGTGCTTTATGGTGATTGGCACGATAATTGGATTTTTCTTGAACAGAATAATGTTGGTTAATCAGTAAAAGAAAAAATATTGTTGATTCTTTAATCGGAAAGGCAAAAGACAACATTTCAAATACTGCTTTTAATAGAAAAATGGGAAGTATTGAAACCATAGAAATAAGATTATCATCGAAACTAAGTAGGGCTTTAGAAAAAGATATTGCTGCAATAATAGAAACTGCATTGAGCGCGGAAGAAGTATCAGAAATTAAACTATATAAGAAACAGCGATTAAATTCGGACTATTTGATAGTTCTTATCTACAATAAACAATACAGCGAGACACAAAATAAAGCATTAGGAGAACAAATAAAAACAGAACTAAAAGAGTACGGTATAATTTATCATAACCATTGGGATGAAATAATTTAATGTTACACGTAAAATATATGTATTATGGATTTAAATGAATTTAATAAGGCTAAAATAATTTATGCCCTTGGAGGAGGAACATTAGTTGGACTTGGCATTGGTTTTTTCTTCCTTTTAACATCAATTATTTTGTTTGTTGGTTGTCTGCTAGCTGGAATTGGATTGGGGCTACTAGTAGCTTCAATAACTTCATCTCAAAACGATAAACAATAGATTTGATAATTCTTATTTATTAGAAACATTATGGACAATGTAAAAAACAAAGAGGGAAATGGATATAGAAGTATTTTATAAACCAAAAATTAATTATGCAATTGGAGGAGAAACTTTTTTTGGACTTGGTGTTGGTATTTATTATTTAATTACTTCAATCTTGATATTTATAAGTTGCCTTGTAGCAGGAGTTGGATTTATATTAGTTGCTTTTATTTCAATAAGTAATATGGACCAATAGAAATGCGATTCAAATTTTAAGCAATATTGTCCTTAATAATGGTTGCAAATATTTTACATAAAACGGTAAGAAATTTGAAATGAAAAATAATTATTCATATTCCGATTTCAATTTATATGAATCTGGAGACACATCAAAAACTATGATACTGTTTCTTCATGGTGCAGGATCAAATTATGAATTGTGGAACAACCACATCAAAGCATTGGAATCGGATTATTATTCTGTAGCGCCTGATCTTCCAGGACATGGAGAAAGTAATCATCTTTCTTGGACATCAATTGAAGAGGTTGGAGAAGAATTAGTAAGTCTGATAGAAAATAAAACTGAAGAAAAAATAATTCTGATTGGATTTTCTCTTGGAGGAAGCCTGGCTTTTTATCTTTTGGAAAACTATCCGGACCTATTTGAAAGGGCTATTATTGATGGAACAAGCGCATATCCGATCAGAGGAAACGTTTTTGCACTTCAATTAATGTCACCTTTTCTAAAATCAAATCTCATTTTGAATGCAATGGCTAAAAGCCTGGGTGTTAAGAAAAGTGAACGCTCAACATTTAAAAGAAGTATTAAAATGGCAGACAGAAAATCCTTTAAAAGAAGTATGATTCAAGCAAACAGGTTCTGTCTTAAAAACATTGATTTTGCTGAAACAATTCCAATACTCTATGCTTCAGGAGAAAAAGAAAGCAAAACGATGCACCAATCCCATATTAAATTATCCGGGCTAAATAATGAAAGCAAATGTGTCCAATATCCGGGAAAAGGACATGCTTGGATGGTTTTCGATATAGATACCCATATTTCTATGATTTCAAATTGGATTAACAATAAAGGAGAGTTGCCAAACAAGCTTAAAATAATCAATTAATTGTCTATAAACATGATGCTTTTAAACAAATATTTGCAATATTATCATTTCTCCGAGAAACATGAAATAAAGATCAGTGCATCCAAGGAGAATATAGTACAGGCAATCATTGACCTTCACCCGAACGAAATTTCTTTTCTGTTTAGCACATTATTTTTTATTCGGTCCATCCCACCCAAAATACTTGGTAAAAACTATATTGGTTTTAGTCCGGATACACCTTTATTAAAACAACTGGAAGAAAAAGGATTTAAAATACTTGAGATAAATGACCACGAAATAGTCCTTGGAGTTATTGGTCAATTCGGCAAATTAAAGAAGGGGGAAATTTATTATATAGATGATTTTATAAATTTTAATGAAAGGGAATCAGTAAAGGTTGCAACAAATTTTTTCTTAGTTGAGCGTGAAGACATAGTATTACTGAGCACTGAAACCAGAATATATACTACCGATAAAAAATCCAAAAGAAGATTTACAGTATATTGGATGATTGTATATCCGGGCAGTGCATTGATAAGGAAGATTTGGTTAAAGGCTATTAAAAGACGAGCTGAAAGAACCACAAGTTTGTGTGTTTGATGTCGGGTGTTGTTATCCTTTTTGAAGGGTAATGTGTAATATTATCATTTTGTGAATGAGATATCATACATATGAATATGTATATGCTTATTATGAATGAATAGTCATTCGATAAATTGGTTTTAAAAACATTTTGTATATTTGAATGAAATATCATTCGAATATATTTAATATGGTGGATATGAATGAAAAATCATACAACAACTGGGAGTCGATGTCGGATAAATCACTAATGAAAACCATTGGCAATTTTATACAGTCACATCGACT
>JBFFLX010000218.1:0-5413 GCA_041554435.1 Bacteroidales bacterium | reverse complement strand
TACTTATATTCATAAGGACAGAAATTTCTTTACTGCTAATGTTCATTCTTAGGTAAGCACATAATTTAAGTTCACGAGGTGTAAGGTTTGGATACTCTTGTTTTATGCGTTTTAGGAATTCCTCATGAACGCTTTCGAAGTGTGTTTCAAAAACTTTCCATTGGTTTTCACTATCAATTTCTTTATTTATTTTTCGTAATAAATGTTTTACCTCATGTATGCTGGTTTCGTCTTTAGAACTCAGTGCTAATTTCTTAAGTTCTTCTTTAAGTTTAATTAATATTTCATTTTTCTGAAGCATCTGCATGGTGGAGTTGGCAAGCTCTTTGTCTTTCACTTTCATCTCCTGCCTGAGTTTATCATTTCTCATTTTAATGATTTCCTTTTCTTTCTCAAGAGTTTCTCTTTGAAGTTGCTCTTCTTTTTTACGGAATACCTCTTCCTGCCTCAGTTTGCTTTGGTTTTTTGCCTTTTCGAACCTTCTTTTAATAATATAAACAATAAGAAAAATGATTCCGATAAAAATCAAAAAATAAATAAAGAAGGCTACTTTGGAGCGGTAAAATGGTGGATTTACTTTAAATGAAAATGATACTATATTACTCTCTTGTGATCTAGTGTTTTTGGCTTTAACTTTAAAAGTATAATCACCTTCAAATAAATTTGTAAACTCTCTTGTATTTTTAAACTGCCATTCAGTCCACTCACTCTGATAACCATCTAATATGGTTGAAAACAATATTTTATCAGGGTTTACATAATCGTTTGCTGAATATATAAAAGCAATATCATTTTGTTCGTACTCTAATACAAGATTTTCAATATTAGTGTCACCGAGTGATTGGTTGTTGTTTTTTATGTCAACATTTCTCAAATATGCTAAAAATGGATAAGATTTAATTTTATTGCTTTGCATTGGGTTGTAATGTACAAATCCGTTTTCGGTGGCAATAAAAATATTGTTTATGTCGTAAGAATAAACAAATTCGAAACTATTGACAAAATTACCTTCTAATTGTGCAAATGGGAGTTTAATATTGTTGTATTTACCATCCTCTCTTTTTCTTAAAACGCCTACTGTTTTATCAATAAAATACCAATAACCCCCTTCATTGTCTTTAAATACTTTTTCAACATTTTGACTATTGAAAAGTTCATCTAGTTCTTCATTTTTATCGAAATTATTTTTGCCTTTAGAATATTTATAGATGCCATCTCTGGTGGTAAAACTCAAGTTGCCATTTATATCTACAACATCTAAAACCTGAGATGTAAGATTACTGTTTTCCGAATTGTAATGGTCAAATTTTAATATGCTGTCATAATTCTGGTCGAATAAAATATGATAAATGCCTTTGTATCCGTGCACTATCCACAAACTACCATCTTTATCAAATTGCA
This sequence comes from Bacteroidales bacterium, assembly GCA_041554435.1. GTDB lineage: Bacteria > Bacteroidota > Bacteroidia > Bacteroidales > F082 > BM524. The sequence goes on along the minus strand of JBFFLX010000218.1, from coordinate 4,012 downwards.
TAGATCTTGCCGACTCAATGAATTCTTTATACTGTTTAACAAATCTCCATCGCCCATTTTCTTTAGAATACAAACTAAGTCCAGTATAAGTCCCGCTAATTATCTTGCTTTTATTGCTGGGTATTTGAAGGTAGTTCCACCCGCCACCTATATCAGAAATTTGTGTTGCCATTTTATCTTCTATAATAAAAGTGCCGTTATTATGACCGCAAAACAATGTTCCATCTATATTTGTTAAATTCCATACCTGTCCCATGGTAGAACTTATCATTTCCAATTTCTTCGAGTTCTCATTAAATGAATTAAACTCATTTATTTTTTTTACAAATAAACCCTGGTTTGTTCCCAAATAAAGATTCTCGTCTTTTACTATTGCAGCGTAACCAGTACTAAGACCAAAATTGTTAGATAATGAAGTTATTGGTGAACTGATTTCAATATAGCCTATGCCATGATCCGTACCGAGCCAAAGATTGCCGCTTTTATCAACTTCCAAACATAGGATGGTATTGTTTGGTAATCCGTCGTCCATGCTTAAATTCTGAATGGGGTTTCCAAGCTGGTCAGTAAATAATAAGCCTTTTTGTATGGTCCCGAAAACAAGTTCATCAGACCCTAATTTAAGGTTGCAATAAATTTGATTTTGTTTTAAAAACTCGTTCGACAGACTATTGCCCTCGGTGAGAATATTTCCGTTATAAATGAAATATCCATCAGAGGAAGTGGAAATTAAAAGCTTATTACCATAATCGGTCATGCCCCATATTTCTTTTCCAACAAGTTTTTCTGTACCTATCAGCGGATACAAACTGCCAAGCGCATATCTCATAAGACCCATCTGACGGTCGTTAATATAGTATTCATTATTTACTACAAATGAAAAATGGAACATCGAAGGAGCCATTATAACATCAAACTTATGATTTTTGTATATCATTATTTGAGTAAATGTTTGAAAAATAATTCCATCAGGATGTATATATATTTTCCATATTTCACCAAAATTTCTTTTGTCTTCAGGAATAAGGTCGATTAGAGAATAGTATTTGGCTCCCCCCATCTCCCCAAGTTTAAAATATCCCAACTCATCAAATCCTCCGGCATATAAAAGACTGTCGGGACCATTTTTTATAGCTCTAAGTATACTGTTGTTTGGTAAGGCATAAGTAGCCCATTGTTTGCCGTCAAACTCCAGCAGGCCATCGTTATTAGCGAAATACATCATCCCATTATAAGCATGCTGTATGGCCCACGTTTGGCTGCCTCCATTATAATCGTATCGGTTATAATTCCTTATAAAAGGTGTGCCAATGGATTTAATTATTGATGCCTCAACAATATTGAAACACAATAATCCGGCAACTAATAGGTATAATTTTTTCATGAATCCAACTATGAATCAATTTTGAGGGCGAAGTTAAGAAAAACGTTTAATATTTGGGAACTGCGAGATATGAGTTACGGGTTGCGGGTTGCGGGTTGCGAGATACGGGTTGCGAGTTGCGAGTTGCGGGTTGCGAGTTCGTTTTGTTATAACTTTAACTTTAGGCACTTTTTTTAAGTTGCAAGTTGCAAGTTGCAGGTTCGTTTTGTTATAACTTTAACTTTAGAGCACTTATAAATTAGGCACCTTGAATAGTTATTTGTTAGTTGTTAATCGTTATTAGTTAGTACTTAATATGTTATATTTCAACAACTCATAACTCATAACTCTATGAACTCTAGCGCACTTTAATCCCCCGAAAACAACCTCATCACATCCATACCATTGGCATAAATAAGAAGTGCAAAAAGCAGCACCATTCCAACTATCTGTGCGTATTCCAGGAATTTATCACTTGGTTTACGCCTTGCAATAATTTCGTAGAAAAGGAACATAACATGACCACCATCAAGGGCAGGAATTGGTAATACGTTAAGTATTGCCAGCATGATGGAAAGGAAGGCTGTTAAACGCCAGAAACTCTGCCAATGCCATTCTGCAGGGAAAATACTTGCTATCATACCGAAACCGCCAACACCTTCGTAAGCCTTCACCTCGGGTGAGAACATTAATTTTAATTGTTTCAGATAATCGTCTATTCCTTTCCAGGTTTTATTAAATCCGGCAGGTATAGCCTCAGCGAAATTATATGTCTTTTTATTAAACTTGAATAATTTGCTCATATCGCCTTGGGTAAACACACCAACAATAGCATTTGAGTCGAGCTGGATATTATATTTTAATGTGTCGTTGGCACGTTTGGTGATAATTGCAACCTCCTGGTTTTTATGCTTTAATATTTCTGTTCTGAATTCAGTAAAATATTTTACATAAGTATTATTAATTCCAATTAGGGAATCTCCAAGCTGCATACCTGCTTTTTGAGCAGGTGAATTCTTAGAGAAACTACCAATTACAAACGGAACTCTTATTCCTAAAAGTTTCGTTTTCGATTTTATAAGTTTATTTAAACTGCCCGGCGGTAGTGTGATGTCCATTTCCTTGCCATCTCGTATTACCTGTACAGTTTTGGCTTCGTTAAGTATCATGCTGACAGGAATTTTCTGGAAATCTTCAACATAAACTTCATCCACAGAAACTATTTTGTCGCCTGTACGAAAACCCATGTCCATGGCGAGGCTATCGACACTAATTCCAAATTTATTTACTTCGGAAGTAGGAAGGTATTCTTCACCATAGTAGGCAAGTATTCCGATATAAATTACTATTGCCAAAACAACATTCATAAAAACGCCGCCCAGCATAATTATCAATCGCTGCCATGCCGGTTTCGACCTGAATTCCCATGATTGTGGCTCCTGAGCCATTTGCTCTTTGTCCATGGATTCATCTATCATACCCGATATTTTTACATAACCACCCAAAGGCAGCCATCCCATGCCGTATTCGGTTCCTTTATAGTTGAATTTGAAAAGTGAAAACCATGGGTTGAAAAAAAGATAGAACTTTTCAACTCTGGTTTTGAAAATTTTAGCAGCCGCAAAATGACCAAATTCGTGTACAACCACCAATATGGAAAGGCTTAAAATTAATTGAAGGATTTTTATTACTATATCCATTAGTTTCTTAAAGTTTTAATAAATTCATTTGCTTTTTTTCTTGCTTCAAAATCGGTTTCAAACAACTGATCCAGCGATGGGGTTTTGATAAAATCGATATTTTCCAATCCCCATTCCACAACCTTGCTAATGTCGGTAAAGCCTATCTTATTTAAAAGAAAAGCCTGAACTGCAACTTCGTTGGAAGCGTTCAGGACACAAGGCTTGTTTCCGCCAATTTTTAATGCTTCAAAAGCGAGTGCAAGATTACTAAATTTTTTTAAATCAGCCACTTGAAATTCTAATTTGCCTGCTTTTATTAAATCGAGACGGTTTATATTGTTTTTTAAACGGTTAGGATAGGTCATGGCAAACTGAATGGGAATCCTCATATCGGGTTCTCCCATCTGGGCTTTTACCGAAGCGTCTTCAAAATAAACCATCGAATGCACCAGCGATTGCGGATGAATTAGAACTTCTATTTGTTCCGGTTTTAAATCGAACAACCATTTGGCTTCTATGGCCTCCAATCCCTTATTAATCATAGTGGCCGAATCGATACTTACCTTATCACCCATATTCCATATCGGATGATTAAGCGCTTGCTTTGCAGTTACATTTTCAATTTCTTCTTCTGAAAAATCCAAAAACGGGCCTCCCGAAGCAGTGAGAATAATTTTTTGAACCGGATTATTCATTTCGCCCATAAGGCATTGAAAAATAGCGGAATGCTCCGAATCAATTGGAATTATATGTGCGTTTTTGCGCAGAGACGTTTCCGAAATAATTTGTCCCGCAACAACCAAAGCCTCTTTATTTGCCAGTGCAACGGTCTTTCTGTTTTCAAGAGCCGCGAGAGTTGGTTTTAAACCTGCAAATCCCACTATGGCCATCACCACCAAATCGATGCTCTCCATTTCAACAACCTGCTCAATTGCTTTTTCTCCTGCATAAACCTGAATATCAAGCG
>JBFFLX010000217.1:0-5439 GCA_041554435.1 Bacteroidales bacterium | reverse complement strand
ATGGCTTTTAATCTTTCGAAATATTTTCTGTTTATTTTGACAAGTTTACTTGTTTTATTGTACTCATCCTGTGTGCGTTATGATGAATTCCCTCTTGGGGAAGTACAAATATGCGATTGTGAAACACTAAATGAAAAAGGAAATAAATTTATCGGTTCCGACACTTCTTTGCCTTATTTTGATGGTGGAAAAAACCAAAATAATGAATTTTACAAAAGTGGAAAGCACTCTGTTTTAACAGACCCAAAGAATAAATATGCTCTAGCCTATCTAATACAAAACTGCATGCCATCACAATATTATCATATTGAAGTGTGGAGAAAATCGCCAAATGGCAAGGGTGTTCTAGTGGCTTCAGCAAATAATGCAGATGGTCTTTATGTTGCCAGTGAAAAGTCGGTGGAAACCGATGATAATGGATGGGAAAAACTGGAACTTGACGTTTTTACCCCATATGACTTTGTTAGAAAAGATATAAAGATTTATGTGTGGAATAATAGCCAGGATATAATTTATTTTGATGATTTAAAAATTAAACGACTTGTTGTCAAGGAATACCCCAAATTTACTATTAGCCCACTACATATACAGTTAGATACTTCAGAATTTATTAAGTTAGAAAGTAAAAGACAGGCAGCATTTGAAAACGGAATATTACAATCATCAGATAATGACTGGATAAAGGGAATTCTTTTTCAGGACACTAATATTTATAAAGCAAAACTGCGCTTAAAGGGCGACTGGCTAGATCACCTGAAAGGCGATAAATGGTCTTTTAGAATTAAACTTAAAAAATCGTATAGTTGGAACAGACTCCGCACTTTTTCTGTTCAAACACCTGCTGCCAGAGATTATTTAAGAGAATGGGTGGCACATAAAATTTTTGAAGACCAGGATGTTCTTACAACTCGTTATGGTTTTATCCCTCTTTATATTAATAACTCTTCCAGAGGCTTGTATGCCTGGGAAGAACATTTTCAAAAACAATTATTGGAATCCAGAAATCGAAGAGAAGGACCTATCCTAAAATTTACTGAAGATGGTTTTTGGCAATCAGTAAAACTGGAATCAAAATATAAATACAAAAGTAGTTTGCCATATTATCAGTCGAGTTTAATTGTTCCGTTTGGCACAGGAAAAACAATTGAAAGTCCAGTTTTATTTCATGAGTTTTTAATAGCACAAAAACTTATGAAACAGTATAAAGACCAATCAGCATCTGTAGAAGAAATTTTTGATTTGGATAAATTTGCCCGATATTTTGCTTTGGTTGACTTGCTAAGAGCATTCCACTGTCGAGCATGGCATAATCAAAGATTTTATTATAACCCTATATTATGTAAACTAGAACCAATTGCTTATGATGGTTTTGGAGAGGATTCAGAACTTTATCTGGGAATTAATAATAACTATGTTTATCGTATTTTACATAACGGTGATATACATGAAAATGAATTTGATTTGATATCACGAATATTTCATGATAAAAACTTGATTAATAACTACTTAACTTACTTACAAAAATATTCTTCAGACAAATTTTTGCAATCACAATTATCAACTTTAAAAACAGATATAATCTTATACGATTCCTTAATAAGGATGGAGTTTCCAAATGAAATTTTCGATACAAATTATCTTTATAAGAGTGCGAAAGATATAAGAACTTATCTCCCTGAACTTGAAAGATTTCTTGAAGATTATTCCAATCAGGATAAATCGAAAAGAATTATTACTCAAAAGAATTATTCAGAAGAAAAAGTTCTGGAAAATACTCCTGAATTTTTTGTTAATGCCTATCAAAATGGCAGGAATAAAGACAGTTTAAGCATTGAAGTTTTTAATTACTATCCAAGAACGGTGAAACTGTTGGGAACAGGTTTTAATAATGAGTTTATTGATTTTTATCTCCCAAAGGGAATTGATTTAAGTCCTTTTAATGATGGTGAAGACAAAATACTATCGTTTAACAGCGATACTATGGCAAATTATTTGTTTTTTGTTGTTGATGGGTCTGATGAAATATTCAAAAAAGAAATTAATAAATGGCCTTATCCTGAAGGAGAAACACCACAACAAACTTTGCTTAAACAAGTAGATCTAAACGACACATCTGTTTTTGCACAAGTAAAAGGGAAAGAGATTTATTTTAAAAAAGGCAAATTAGAAATTAGTAAGCCAATAATAATACCCGCAGGTTATACAGTTAATATGGAAGCCGGAACAAGATTGAACCTCATTGACAGTTCTTTTATTCTGTCATATTCGTCTTTTGAATTTCATGGTAGTGAAAGCAATCCAATAATAATTACATCAAGTGATTTTACAGCCAGAGGAGTTACTGTTTTACAGGCTGAGAAAACTTCTAATTTAAGTTATGTGCAACTGGAAAATTTAAATACTTTTTATTACAAAGGATGGGGATTAACAGGAGCACTCACATTTTATGAGTCGGATGTTAATTTGGATAATATTTCCTTTTATCGAAATCAATGCGAGGATGCACTAAATATCGTTAGGTCTAATTTTGTTTTAAATAGTTCATCTTTCGATAATATTTATAGTGATGCTTTCGATTCGGATTTTAGTACAGGAACGGTTCAATATGTTAAGTTTACTAATATCGGAAATGATGCAATTGACTTTTCGGGAAGTAAAATCCTTATAAAAAACACTTTGGTTTCCGGGGCTGCTGATAAAGGAATTAGTGGAGGTGAAGACTCTCATCTAACTGTTAAAGACTGTGTTATAGAGAACTCAAATATTGGTATAGCTTCTAAAGATTTATCAGTATTGAAAGTTTTTGATACCAGGGTTGTCGATTGTAACTATGGACTGGTTCTACTGCAAAAGAAGGCAGAATACGGGCCTGCAGAAATTTTTACCGAGGGAGTTAGCCTGCAAAATGCAAAAGTGAAAATGCTTATAGAACAAGGGTCGAAGGTAGTTGAGAGTGGTAAAGTAATTTATGGAAAAGAGAAGAATGTTGCAAAACTATTTTATTAATATTAGATTTTTGATGGTTAATGGGATAAAACTTTTGTTTTTTATATCACTATTATGCTTGGGGTCGTGCCAAAGGTATACTCAACCCGATATAATTAAAATTAACTGCTCGGCAGAAAAAATTGCCGACAAAGATTTTTTTTATGATGATCATGAGTGTTCAATTTTAATTAAAGGCGCAAATCAAAAGACTGATAAAGTAAAAAGATCAGGAAATTATTCTGTAAAAACCAGTAATAAGTTAAAGTATGGTTTTTCAATAGATATACAAAAACTTGCAGCCGACAGTTATATAAAGGCTAGTATTTGGAGAAAAGGTGGTGATTCAGAGGCTTTTTTTGTTGCATCTTCACAAAACCCTAAGTTATATAAAAGTGCTTCCAATGCTGTACAAAAAGATAGTTTAGGTTGGGAATTACTGGAATTAGAGTTTTATTTGCCGGCCAATATTAAATCTCAGGACATTAAATTTAATGTGTGGAACGCAGGTGAAAAAGTTGCTTATTTTGATGATTTAGAAATAATTGTAATAAAAGACAAAACATATCCTGTTTATAAAGAAAAAGCACTGCATTTGGAAATAGACACTTCCGATTATTTGAAACTGCAAGAAGTTAGAAGGCGTTCATTTGATGTGGGTTTACTTCAAAGTAAAGATGATGACTGGGTTAAAGGCTTTGTTTTTTGGGATAGTTTACAAATGAAAGCAGAGTTTAGGCTAAAGGGTGACTGGCTGGATCATCTTTATGGTAAAAAGTGGTCATTTAGAATGAAACTTAAGCAAAAAGCAGTTTGGAACAGAATGAGAGTTTTTTCGTTGCAAAATCCAATGGCACGAGTGGGAGTAAATGAATGGATGGCTCATAAGGTTTTTATTTCTGAAGGACTTCTTACTACAAGATATGGCTTCGTTCCTCTTACATTTAAGATGAAAAATCTGGGTCTATACGCCTATGAAGATCATTTTACTAAACAACTTATTGAATCTCAAATGAAAAGAGAAGGCCCAATATTGCGATTTGTAGAAGATGCAATTTGGGATACCAGAACTTTCGATGAAACCGGTAAGCGTAATAATAAAGAAACTGCCTATTTCGAAGCTGCAGCAATTAAACCATTTTCTTTTTCAAAAATAAAGGAAGATAGTGCTAAACTTCAGCAATATATTGTTGCACAGAATCTTATGTATCAGTATAAATATAGTCTTAAAAGTACTTCCGAAATATTTAATGTGGAGGCTTTAGCAAAGTTTTTTGCCTTTGCAGATGTTTTTTATGCAAGACATGGAATAATTTGGCATAATCTGAGGTTTTATTATAATCCTGTATTATGTAAACTGGAGCCGATAGCTTACGATTGCTTTTCTGATATTGGTTTACATGATTTAAAAGGAAGAGCAATTTATGGCTATTTTAATGATCATAAAAAGGTGCTTGATAGAAGAGAATTTTTTATGACCAGAAATTTGTTTAACGATAGTTTATTTACTTCACAATATATTAAATATTTAAAAAAGTATTCTAAGGTCACATATTTAGATTCAGTAAGTAAACTCTATCTTCCGAAAGCATTATATTTCGACTCACTGGTTCAGCTTGAATTCCCGGAAGAAAAATTTGATACAGCTGTTTTGTTTAGTAATGCTGAAAATGTTCGAAATGAAATTCAACAATTTGAAAAGGATTTTTTCAAGAAAATTAAAAATAATGAAGATTGGACTAATGATAGTTTAATAGAAAGAAAATTGGATACTGGTCTTGATAACAAATTCATACCAAACTTAATAAATTGTTATATACAGAATAAAACAAATGATTCTTTAACTTTATCAGTGAGTAGTAACTTCCCAGATACACTGGTACTGCTCGGTGTTGGTAAAAACCGCAGGATAATTAATGGGTTTATTATGCCAAATCTCAAAATAAATCCAGGTGGAAATAAATCCTCAGAAGTATCATTTACTATTGAAAAAACTTCAGCAATTTTCCTTTTCCTTACAAAACTTAATGGAACAGAGATAATTACCAAAGAAATATTCAGTTGGCCAAAACCAACAGGTGAAGATTCTCCATACCAATTACTTATTGCTAATAACCAATTGACTACAAATAAAGATTACACTATTAAGGGGAATGAGATTGTTTTTTCTAAAGGCAAAATAACAATCAAAGAACCGATTTTAATTCCTGCAGGCTATAAAGTTATTATCTCTTCCGGAACAGAGATAGATATCCTTAACAGCGCCATGATAATATCTTATTCCCCCATTTTTATCAATGGAACTAAAGATAAGCCGGTAATTATTAAATCATCAGATTTTACTGCCAATGGATTTACTGTATTGCAAGCCTCAGGCCGATCAAAAGTGAATTATGTGAGTTTTGAAAATTTAAATACTCTAAACTACAAATCGTGGACGCTGACAGGAGCACT
>JBFFLX010000216.1:0-5445 GCA_041554435.1 Bacteroidales bacterium | reverse complement strand
GGCATCCAGCCATTCGGTATTTTTTGTTTGCTCATAATTATTTACAAAGCGATGCATTCCATACGCAGCTTGCCAGCAGAAATTTTCTCCGGTATACTTTTTTAAAGCCGGATTATTAAACATTTGCTGGTACAATTCATCGGGAGTAATCGATTGTGCACTTGCTTTTTTATGGACAGAAATAGAAATTATTGCCACAATAAGACAGAAGATTTTTAATGTGAACGACAATTTTATTTTGGTTTGCATTTTCCCGATAATTTTAGTTTTAGTGAAAGATTAAATATATACTTTTTTAAGCGCTTATTTCATTTTTTTCGGAGACACGCCAATTACAAATCGGCGGGAGATTGCAGAGTTTGTAACTCACTATTTCACAATAACAACATCAATTCCCCCTTGGCTGGCGCGGATTTGCAATCCGTGTCATTGCTGAAAGCAATACCATTTTACCAATAATATCCAACATTCCCCTGGCTAACGCTGTAAAATCAGTCAACTCTAAAGCGTTGCACTCCGATTATAAATCGGCGCGAGCGGGGGGGGCTTTACCGTATTTGGTAACGCCATGGTTTAGATAAAGAATATGTTGAATTGTAGCAGACATGTTATATATATTAACTTACGCTACCCTTAAAACGTTCTATCTCGGTAATAAAACGTATTAATGCTAATGAAATAGTCTTCGTTTCATTATCCTGCAAATGCTGCAAATCACAACTTTGAAAAATCAATTCTGATGTAGCCCAGACCATATCATAATAACCATTATTTCCTTTCTGGATATGAATTTTCAAATTCTTAACTGGAAGAATCTGCATTTGGTTTGAATTAATAAAATCGTATTCACTTCTTGACAAAATTCCCGAAATCCTTAGTTTATTCTCTTTCTCGCTCCAAATAAAACAAGAGTAATTATTGGATCTTGTTTTAATATTGTAACCCTGTCCATTTTCGTCTTCTTGGATTCGGATTTTCTCATTCAATTTTTCATTTAATGCTTCTTCAACAAAACCTAACCAATTATCATTTTTGGTTAGAACGACATCCTTTTTAAAATTTTCAAAATTTATATTAAGATGCCTTTTCGAAAAGGCAATTAGTTCTTCATATTCTTTATGCGATTCCGTAACATACCCTAATTCCATAGAATTAATCTCCGAAGACAAAAGAAGATTCATCGACGAAACAATTGCATATTTTTCATTAAAATAAAGCTTACAATGCAAATCAGGTATTGCAGTGTATTTTATTTTCAATTCATCTAATTCTTCAAACGACCTCTGATTCGTTTTATCTTTTCTAATAATAAATTCAATATGAGTATTTCTGTTTCTTAGATTTTCAATTTTCTTAAGCAGTTTGTACCATTTTGATATTTTCACATAAGGTGAAACAATGATTACAAATTCATCACTTTCCTCGAGTAGAGTCATAATCTTACTCGATATCTCACTTGGTTTAATAAACTTCATCTATTGTGGTTTTATCTTCTATTTGTGTCTTTAGTTTATTCTTAATATGTTTTAGGGATAAGATTGGGCTTAGAAAAATCCTTTATAAGAAATGGGAATCGGATGGCAAACCTCGTTTAATGCCCCATTTCGGGTAAACATGCGAGCATTATTTTCAAAGTCGAACAAGCGATATAAATGAAAATCATTGCAGTGTTCAACTGAAAAATCCAGTTCGTTTTTTGAGAAGAAAATCGGAGTTTCTTTGGCGAGTTTTGTCGTTTTTACCTCAATGTATTTATCTGTGCCGTTTAGATTTCTGGAAAGAATATCAAAACCGGCTCCGTCGCCTTGCTCTTTTGAAATCCACTCAATCTTATTAGCAAGGTTTTCTTTTCCCAATTTTATTAATTGCCATTTTTCGTATTCCATTACCAGTACTTCGCCTAAATAACCAAGTTTTTGATTTTTCTGTTCCCGCTCCAAATAATTGATTTTTATGGGGCTTCTGTGATATGTTGCTTTTGGTTCAATAGCAACATTCAATTTGGGAGGCTCAACAATAAATTTATTAAACTTGAAATCGGATTTCTTAGGTAAAATTATTTTGTCCGAAAACATCCGAAATTGAGCTTCAATTTTTAGGTTTTGCTGTAAATAATCTATTACAGCTTCTTTTAATATTTGCTGGTAATTAAAACGAGGTAAATATCCTTTTATAAAAGGTTGCCCCAACTCCACCAAAACCGCACTAATATTTTGATGCTTAAATTCAACTGAACCATCCGACCGATTTGCCAATAGAGGAAGCAACGCCCTGCGATGTGCAGCTTTTGAATATTCTTCGCCTTTTAACTCTGCTGAAAGCATGTTAAAATAATCGGCGATTATTAATTGGACTTCGGTATTTGACCACGGAATAGGCATCTAATGGTTCTTGAATTTCTTTATTTCGAAAAATACAAAACAAAAATTGATAAACATAATTTTCTGATTTTGTATTTTCCCCATTTTTGCGATTCATTTTGTAATTGCTGGTTTCTTTATAAGATATAACCTCTGCCACGAATTTTTAATTTGCACAGCTATATAAATCTGTTATACATGCACAGATTTCAAATTGGTGCCAAAAGTGGGGCTATTATTTTTTAATTATTTTGAATGAATTATATAATATTCCAAGAATAATGATTTATATTTACCGGCATATTTAGTAATATTACTTGCATATATGCCGGTAAATAAACAAATTTGTCAAATGAAAGAACTTGATTGGAACGAACAAGCTAAACGACTCTTAAAGGCTGAACTCGTTAGGCGCGGGATAACAAAAGAAGATCTTGTTAATCGTCTTGAAAGCATTGGTGTATTTGAAACTAAAGCAAGCGTTGAAAGCAAAATTAGCAGAGGAACTTTTAGTGCAGCATTTTTGCTCCAAAGCTTAAATGCAATTGGATGTAAGAACTTTATTTCTGAAGTAGAAATATTTAATCAAGCTGCCGAACCCAAAATTGAATACAATACTAATAGAGCAAAAAATAGAAAAACTCAACTATGATATACACAAATACAAAGTCAGAAATAAATTTTATTGATATTTCTAATACACAATTGAGTTCGAACGGATTGGAATTTCCTGTCATAAGCTTATTTTCAGGAGCTGGTGGTCTTGATATTGGATTGGAAGAAAGTGGTTTCCATACAGCAGTTTGTGTTGAATTTGATGATGACTGTAGAGAAACTCTGAGATATAATAGACCAGATTGGAAATTATTTGAAAATGGAATAAAGATTGAGAACGGCAAATTCTTGCAACGTATACCCGGTGACATTCGAGACATTGAAGTTGATGAATTGCTGGAATTCGCAAATCTGCAACAAGGAGAATCTGCGTTGGTTGTTGGTGGTGCTCCATGCCAGCCTTTTAGTAATATAGGCAAAAAACTAGGCCAACATGACGAGAAAAATGGTGACTTATTTTTAGAATTTGTAAGAATGGTTAAGGGGGTTAAACCTGAAGCCTTTATTTTTGAAAATGTTGTAGGCATTACTCAAAATAAACACGCTGATGTCATCAATTACATGGTAGACAAATTTAAAGGCCTTGGATATGGAATATCTCACACAGTTTTGAATGCTGCTAATTACGGTGTTCCTCAAAGGAGAGAGAGATTCTTTTTAATTGGAATTAAAGGAATTGAAAATCCTGCTTTTCCACTTCCCACGCATTTTAAAGATGAAAAACACTATAAAATGTTCATGCAAAACATAGGCATAAAGACCGAAAAAAAGTTTAACAAATGGATTTCTGTGAAACAAACTTTCAATAAAATTCCAGAAGAACATGTAAAAAGAGATGATTATGCATTGATGAATATCTCAGATAAGGTTGTGAAACGGATGGAGTATATAGAAGAAGGAAAAAACTTTAAAGTTGTACCTAACAACTTACTTCCAGATTGCTGGAAAAATGGAAAACACCAAGGGAATGATACTTTTGGGAGATTGGTGAATGACTTACCTTCTGTTACCATCAGAACAGCAGCCTACAATCCTTCGAAAGGAATGTACATTCATCCTAAAGAAAATAGAGGATTGAGTACTATCGAAATGGCTGCTCTACAATCATTTCCTTATAACTGGGAATTTAAAGTAAAAAGTAGGGATAAAATAACATTGGTAAGTGGAGGAAAACAAATAGGAAATGCTGTCCCACCTGGCTTAGCCAAAGCTCTTGGCTTAGCAATCAGTATTCAATTAAAATCAACTATGTCAAAATCTGTTGAAAAACTTGATCGGCAATTTGCATAGAATTTACTTCGTAAGCATCATCAACTGCAGCTAAAGGCAAATTGGATACTGTAGTGATTGAATGTGTTGCAACTGTCCGAAGTGCATTTCTATCGGCATTATTCATTATTGTTGCAACTCCAATGTATTTTAAGCCCGGAGGATTTATAATCCAATTTCTTGTTTGTAAATGAACATAAATTGCCTTCATTAAGCTTCCCTCATGTGCCATTTGCAATCTGCGGTCAGGTCTCAATGATGTTTTTACTGATATGTACCCGAGTATCTGGAAAAAATTGCAACTACTTTTAAATTTAGAATAAATCGAATTCAAAAAAGTGATTGTATTTACATTTAACCCTATTATTGGTTTTGCATTCACAAGGATCTTTTGTGCTACATCCCGTTTGATTATCACAAAATCAGGATTAGAAGTTACTAAATTAACATCCGAAGTGCTAAGTAACTTACTTTTAAAGTCATCAATTAAATCAGTTAGTTCCTGAACATATAAGTTAGCAACATCAAACTGATTAACGTTTGGCAATAGCATTGCTAAATTTGCATCAGGATTATTAACATAGAAGTTCCATGCAGAAATAGCCAATAACCACTCATACCAGTCACCATGTGAATTACCCAAAGCTTGTTTTGAAACCTTCGAATCAATGCTCTTTATCGTACTATCAAAATCTTTAAAAAGCTCTGAAATTAACTTTTCTTTAGCAGGAAGTACTCCATTTATCAAATCAATAAACGCTTCATCTTTTATGATTTCAGGTTTCCCCTTTTTATAACGTATTAATGACATAAGCTTTATCGTAAAAACAAGATTTTTTTATGTTAAAAGTAATCTTTTAAAATTTGAATCAAATCATTTATGCCATTTTCACTCAGATAATTTAAGTAATAAAGCATAAAGAATTATTTCTTTATGCCTTTTTAGTTCACAAGTCCAAACTGTAATCACTTTCCATCCCAGCACATTCAACTCAACTTCAGTCTCTTTATCTCGTTTTTGGGTTGCTGCAATTTTATTGAGCCACCATTCAGTTCTGGTTTTGGGTACTACAAAATACTTACATCCTTTGTGTCCGTGCCAGAAGCAGCCATTCACAAAAATTACGGTTTTGTATTTGGGTAAAACAATGTCTGGTTTTCCGGGGAGCGTTTTTACGTTTAGCCTGTAACGGAATCCATT
>JBFFLX010000215.1:0-5455 GCA_041554435.1 Bacteroidales bacterium | reverse complement strand
TGCTTTGTTTTTTTTCTACTGTTGTGTCTTGATTTGTAGATCTTTTGATATCATATTTAACAGCATTGGTTAAGGTGAGTATATGCAAAGTACGCTTTTGCGGGCTTCACACTTGTCAAACCGTTACAAAATATGAAGCTGGTTACAAGCGTTGAATTTACTGATATTTCGCCTATTTTGTATATATATTGCTGGTGGTAGTTTTCTCTTTGTTAAATATTTATGATTATATAATGAAAATCTAAAATGCATACCCAAAACCTATTGTAGGGAAAATAGGTGGATCAACAGCAAGATGTGCATACAAGCCAGCACGAAAAATAAATCCTTTGGATGTCTGATATCGATATGCAATCCTGAGACCCAGAGAAGAATCACTATCTGCATCTGAATCACTTTTGCTCAAGCAAAACATATATTGGATTCCGGTTTCGAAAAAGTGTTTAGGGCCAAAAGAAAAAAGATTGATTTCTGGTGCAATCCAATGCATACCATAACCAAAACCAGTTCCCATAACATAGTCACCACCAATCGTTAATGATGACTTATCACCTAAAGAAGTTATGACTCTATCGTAAGAAAGATGAGTGCTCATAATAAAATTTGACTCTAATACTATGATATTAGATCGTGTGTTTTCCTGTGCTTTTAACAAAAACACCATACAGAGAAATCCGAAAGTTAAAAATATTTTTTTCATTTCTTTCAATTTTTAATAATCTAAAATTTCACTAGTAAAGGTACAAATTTTTCAGGGATTAATAGTATAAACTTTTACTTAAAATTCAAATCCGCTTCTCTAAATTTGATGTATGTATAAGAACATAGTTTACAAAAGTTATAGATTAGACTTTACACTAAATTAGTTTCTAACCTTACTGATTTATCTTTAGTTCTTAATTCATTTTCGTTAAAATGAAACTGCTGCATGAATTATATTTTTTGTTGGCACCGCTTATTTTTTATTTTAACCGATCAGTTTTCCAATTTTTGTCAGGCCCCAAAGTGTCTTCCCGTCTTTACGTACAAAACGTTTAGTAGCACCTTCGTTTTCTAGACCTTCAAGAATTGTCCTAATTAAGGTTTCAGGATAATTTAATTCTTTGGAAAGTCCTTTAACTGACCTAAATCGGTACTTACCTTTAAAAGCATTTACTACTTTGTCAAGTTTTTCTTTAATATCATCATCATTGAATTGGGTTTTAGACTTAAACTCTGATAAGTTAATTCCGAGAGAATCTTCAATGTCTTCTTCAGAGTCACTTTCACTAGTTACGAGAAAGTCAAGTTTTTCTTCATTATCCTTTGTTTCATTGATAACCTGGTTTACTTGCGACTTCGTATTCTCTAAGTCACGTAAAACCTTTTCACCAATTGAATTTATAAATCTGTCAGAAAAATATCCAGCAACAAAGCAGAACCCTGCAAAAACAAAATAGTTAATTTCATTATAATCTGAATCAAAATTTATTAGGTCGCTTGATAACATGTTTAGAAGTAAAGGCACTAGAATTGCTGCACCTATTCCGCTTAGAATATGTCTGATCACTTCTTTTTTGTTCTGAATTAATTTTCGGAAATAGAAATTAAGATAATTTACTAGTCCTGCTAATGATCCGACAATTACTATTATCAGTCCAAGAATAATGATATGTATAGTCATCTTATTTTATTTTAATGTGTGCCAAGGTTGACGTATATGAAAATTTTGGCATTTTAAAGCGATTTCCTATTAAATTGTAGCAATTTTATTAAATGTCCAGACCTTTTAGATAAGCACTTTCCGCCAAATGTTTTATATACATGTTAGCCACTGGCTTTTTTAATCAATGAAGTTACTATTAAAGGAATATCTCATGTCATATAAATGGCAAGAATTATCATATGCAATGCATGATTATTTTGTATTACTAATTAGGATAAGGTGACATAAATAAAAAATTGTAGTATTATTTCTCATTTCATGTTATTTAATTAGCTCGTTTCTTGCTTCTAACGTTCCCTTATAATTGCATGTAATAATAACATTGCTGTCTGTCTTTATAAAATCAAATTCATCTGTGATATCATACTCATCGGCAGTCATATTCATGTTTAATTCATAAACAGAGCCGGATTTTCCAACTACAACTGTACCTGATGTAGTGATATACCAGGCTGTAATAGTTTCCGCTTCAACATCCATACCCAGTAAAATATTACCGGTAAAGGTGCCTGCTGGTAAAGTTTCGTCAATATCGTGCTTATATGTTCCAGGTGCTAAATCATCGCTTCTACTAGTATACAATTCCATTGCAGCTAAATGCCCAAAACCAGTTTCTGTAACCGGATCAATTCCTTCAGTGTACAGATCGATATCAAAATTATAGGATATGTCACCTTCTTCTTCAATCCTGTCATAAATAATACCTCCTACTAAATTGTAATCGATCTCCTTAATTGTTAATGTTCCTGCATTAGTAACATCATTATTGTCGTCAGATTTTGAACAAGATGTGGCAAATAAAAACGCACATATCATAATTATTGTATTTGAGACTTTCATGACGCTTGATTTATTAGATTTAAATGCAAAGTTAAATCATGAAAAACCATTTGTCAATGTAATCATGAAATATGCCTTAGAATTATGTTGGATTGATTTCTTGATTTTAGACTCATGTTTGTACTTGTGGCTAAGGTGCTGGCTATGAGCAGTAGCGGCTTTTGATCTGCTTCTGTCGGGAGGACAGATGGTCTGATTAAAACCGTAGTTGTACATAAAACCTAGACCCCGCTATTGCTTATAGATGTTGTCGTAGGGCTTAATTTAATATTCACTCATGTTTATATTTTCATAAATATAGTCAAATTCAGCAACATAAATCCTGTTATTACGATGATGAAATAAATGAACCGACGAATTTCTTTTAATTCTCGTCCTTCTTTTAAAACGATTTTTCTAAATCCACTTGATATCAAAGTTAAAATTGAAGTTATTAGAACAAATCCCAAAGCCATTTTTACTCCGTTTCCAAATGGCATTCCCTCTGAATTGCTATCAGAAAAACCAAGGAAGTCGGTAAGAAATAAAATATTCCATATCACAATGACTGCTATTGCAAAAGGTAGTTTTATTGGAAATCCACCCTGTTGCTGTTTTTCTGCTATTATTTTATCAGTTTCTCTATCAATACCTGAAGTGTTGTCTAAGAATCCGGTTTGTTGAATTTGTCTTATAACATCATTAGGATTCTTAAAAGTCCAAAAAATAACTTTGTCTTTGTACGTTGGTACTTTATGATTTATCTTAATTCCTTGTCCTAATATTGGTATCATATAATACGGTTCAATAGAAATAATGTCATCTGGTTTAAATATCAAATTTCCAACAATCCCTGTGTTCAAATCTAATCTGTCGTTACTTACTTTTAAGGTCGCAAATGGCCAGGTTGCATTTGCCATTCCAATTCTTGCTCCGCCTGTTAATTTAATTGAGTTATTATTTTCCATAATTGTTTAATATGATTTACGCGTTTTTTTATGCCCTAGGGTAAATTGCATTAGTAGTGGCAGATTACGTGTTAGTTTCCTGTCAAACCGCTATGTTGTTTGAGCGGCTTACAAGGCTTGATATTCAGCACTTTTGCTGGCATTACTTATGCAAAATGATGTGGTGTTGTTATTTCTTCTTTCCAATTAATAATATTGAATCACCGTCTTCAAATTCTTTATATTCTTCCAAAAGCAAGATTTCAAAATAATCCCCAAACAGATTTCTTAAACTCCCATCCGTCTGGTAATTAACAAGCAAGCCTTTAAAAATTTCATCGCCTTCACCTTTCCAAAACGAATGGCAAATTATTCCTTTAGGTTTTAATATATCAACTTGCCTTATAATAGATTTTCTTAATTCTCCGTTGGTTAAATGCTGTAATACTTTGTTCGAATAAATTCCATCAAATTTTTTTTCAGTTTTAAGTGTTATCGCATTTAAATTTAAAAACTCATCCTTATTATTATTTTTTACTAATCGACTCAAAAATTCGTTTGAATAATCGGAACCTATAACTTTATAATCTCGTTTTAATATTTGAAAATCTGTCCCAGGGCCAGAGCCAATTTCAAGCAATGAGGAATTTTGTTGCAAAAAAATATTTAATTTTTTTATCAGTTGTAGTCCATTAACATCTTTAGCCAAATTAATATATTCTTCAACCGACTCTTTTGTTTTGTAATAATTGTTGTTCATATCCTTTTAATTCTGATGAGTAATGATTTATTTATGCACCACAACAATTAGCAAATGGCATATGGGGCATTTGATATCGTAAAGATATCAATTTGAACTGAGTCGCAGTTTTGGGATTGCTTATTAAATCATTCATATCTAAATAATCGAAGCCAAAGTTTCGGCGGTCTTGCAAGTTAGCACAATATAAAGCATCCTAAAAATAGGCCTTTTTGCTGTATGCATTTTTGTGCAAGGTTGTTTTATTCTCTCTAAAATATCAATGAATTAAAAGACTATTCTTTATCTAATAAGTATCCTACAACCTCGTCTAACACTTCTGTAAAATTAATAGAAGTATCAAAATATCTTTTATTATACTTTTCACATGCGATTTTTATTCCTTTACTATATTCAATCATGTTATTTATATGGTTTTCAACATAGTCAATAGGTTCATTAGTTAACCAATCATTTTCTCCATTACCATAATCATAAACATCTTTAATCTTTTCACTAATATTCGCCTCCGCATAGCCAACGAAACATACTCTTATATTATCAGGATATTTTTTCATTAATTCATCTATTAGTCCAGGGAGAACTGCCTCACCTTCAATGATGTAATCTGTTTTTGTCCAAATCATATTTTCACATATAGCTTTCAAGAAATTCCAAAATCTTTCTGCGATTTCATTTGGCCATAATTTATCGTGAATGCCATATTCAGGGATCCCCTTAGTAAAACCCATTACCAGCCAATCGAGCGACATATAAGGAATTTCACATTGCTTCATCATCTTCTTAGCAATTAATGTTTTCCCAGATCTTGACGCCCCACTTATTATATATATCATCGTAAATCTACTTTCATGTTATCGATTCAAATGGTTATTTTCTTCTATTTAACTGTAGAAATGCTGACTATTCAACTTAGCAAAATTAATAAGCTTAATCATTTTCTATCTTGGAGTAACTCATGATAAAATATTGCACAAGGGTATGGCTTTGTGCAGCACGGGTTTCCGAAGCAATGAACTTTCAAGTTACTTAAAAATGGCATTACGTTTACAATACTTCTATTTATCAATATCCTCCGCATTAGGTATAGCCTTTGTTAGCATTTGTTTTAATTCTTTTGAAGTCGGAATTTTACCTTTTAATTTTTCGGGTAATCTATGAGTTAATTTGTATTCTGATACGTCTATTGGTTTATTACTTGATCTCAAAGCGTATTCAAAATCT
>JBFFLX010000214.1:0-5483 GCA_041554435.1 Bacteroidales bacterium | reverse complement strand
GATTATGCGTATTTATTCCGAAAGCATAACTATGGAAAAAGCGCAAAAATATGCCGATGATATAAAGGCTATAATTTCTAGACTTTAGGTTATAATTTACTGATTTATTGGATATAAGACATTGGTGACTGGTGACTGGTGATTGGTCATTGGTCATTAGTGATTGGTGACTGGTGAATGGTGATTGGTCATTGGTCATTGGTCATTAGTGATTGGTGACTGGTGAATGGTCATTGGTCATTGGTCATTGGTCTTTGGTGGTCATTGGTCATTGGTCATTAGAGGTCATCATTATTATTACCAAACAAAGACTGATAATTGCTGACTGCCAACTGAAGACTGCCGACTGAAGACTGAAGACTGAAGACTTTACTATAATATGTTATAAGTATCTCCTTCAACCGATATTTGGGAGTTGGGGAATATTTCTCTAGCCTCGTTTAGTAATAATTCGAAACTTTTAAAACGAGCAGAAAAATGCCCCAGTATTAGTTTTTCAACCTGAGCGAGTTTTGCAATTTTTGCTGCTTGCGAGGCGGTTGAATGTTTTTTAGTTTCAGCCATACCCAACATACTATCATCGAAAGTAGCCTCATGGTAAAGTAGTTTAACTCCTTTTATATGTTCTATAATCTCCTCACTATAAGCGGTATCGGAGCAATATGCATATGAAAGCGGACTTCTCGACTTTGTAGTAATATCTTTATTGGGGTATAGTTTACCTTTGTCATCAATAAAATCAGAGCCACTTTTAATAGCATTTATTTGTTCTACTGTAAGTCCGGTATTTTTCACAAAACTTTTGTCGATTTTTGGAGGCAGAGGCTTTTCCCTGAATACAAAACCATGTGTGGGAACACTGTGATTCAGTTTAAACCCATTTAAAGTAAACGTATCAGTTTCTATTATTGGGGTAGATTTAAAGTCTTCCAAAGGGAAAAAATTTATTTTAAACCTCAATCTTGTATCTGAAGTTTCAAAAACCTTTTCCAGTAATATTTTTAATGGAGATGGAGCAAACAAATTCAGATCATTATCTCTGCCAAACAGATGAAAAGTAGAAAGCATTCCAAACAAGCCAAAAAAGTGATCACCATGTAAATGACTGATTAATATATCATTAAGGCGACGTGTTTTGATGCCGTATTTAATCATTTGCATTTGTGTTCCCTCTCCACAATCGATTAAAAACTGACGGCCTCTGTAAATTAGCATCTGGCTGCTGGGATTAGCATTACGTGTGGGCACAGCCGATCCATTCCCCAGTATTATTAGTTTTAAATCACTCAATATTTTATTTTTTGTTAAGCGGCATTAAAGATAAAAAATATTGCCAATAAAAAAAGCCTCTCCTGCTAAGGAAAGGCTTTTATATATTTAGAAAATTATCGACTATTTGTCTTTATTTTCTTCTTTCTCCATATCGGATTTAAGATTTGCAAGTACATCTAAATCTCCAAGAGTTGTTTTCTCAAGTTTGTCATTCTGATTTTTAACAGAACTGCTGCTTGATTTATTATCACCGGATTTGGATTTAGTAAATTTACTAGCTTTTTGTTCTACTTCAAAAATACGTGAGTGTGACAAAATGATTTTCTTATTCTCTTTTGAAAATTCGATAACTTTAAAGTCGATAGTTTCATCTCCTTTTATATAACTTCCATCTTCTTTCTTAAGATGACGTTTAGGAGCAAATCCTTCAACACCGTAAGGTAATGATACAACGGCACCTTTGTCATTTAATGAAGTAACTGTTCCCTGGTGTACCGAATCAATAGTAAATACTGTTTCGAATACATCCCATGGATTTTCTTCAAGTTGCTTATGACCAAGACTTAATCTGCGGTTTTCCTGATCTACATCAAGAACAACAACCTCTATCTCGTCACCAACTTTTGTAAATTCAGCAGGGTGCTTAATTTTCTTCGACCAAGAAAGGTCACTAATATGAATTAAACCGTCAACACCTTCTTCAATTTCAACGAAAATTCCAAAGTTTGTAAAGTTTCTAACTTTCGACTTATGCTTTGATCCAACAGGATATCTTTTAACGATATCTTCCCATGGATCAGGAATAAGTTGTTTCATTCCGAGAGACATTTTTCTTTCTTCTCTGTCGAGAGTAAGAATAACAGCCTCAACTTCTTGTCCTACTTTAAGGAAATCCTGAGCGGTACGCAAATGCTGCGACCATGACATTTCAGAAACGTGGATAAGTCCTTCGATACCAGGAGCAATTTCAATGAATGCACCATAATCGGCAAGAACAACAACTTTACCTTTAACCTTATCACCTACAGCGATCTTCTCGTCAAGAGAATCCCATGGATGAGGAGATAATTGTTTAAGTCCTAATGCAATACGTTTCTTATTATCGTCGAAGTCGAGTATAACAACTTTAATTTTCTGATCCAGTTCAACAACCTCTTCAGGGTGAGAAATACGTCCCCATGAAAGGTCGGTAATGTGAATTAAACCGTCAACACCACCAAGGTCGATAAATACTCCGTAAGAGGTAATATTTTTAACGATACCTTCGAGAACCTGACCTTTTTCAAGTTTAGAGATAATCTCTGATCTTTGAGCTTCAAGTTCGTCTTCTATAAGTGCTTTGTGAGAAACTACAACATTTTTATATTCGTGGTTGATTTTAACAACTTTGAATTCCATTGTTTTGTGTACGAATACATCGTAGTCGCGGATAGGTTTAACATCAATTTGTGAACCTGGCAAGAAAGCTTCAATTCCAAATACGTCAACAATTAAACCACCTTTGGTACGTGATTTAACAAATCCATTAATAACTTCATCGTTATCGAAGGCTTCATTAATACGATCCCATGATTTAAGGATACGTGCTTTTTTGTGAGATAAAACCATTTGGCCTGATGCATCTTCCTGTACTTCTACATAAATATCAACAACATCACCTGGTTTTAAATCAGGATTATACCTGAATTCGTTTTTTGGAATTACTCCGTCTGATTTGTAGCCAATATTAACTACAACCTCACGACTTGATAGTGATACAACAGTACCTTCAATAACTTCGTGCTCGGTAATTGAACTTAAGGACTGAGTATATAAATCTTCCAGTTTATTACGTTCCGATTGTGAATATACATCAACTTTTGTGTTTAAAGAATCCCAATCGAATACGCCTGCTACCTGAACTTTTTCTTCAGTATTTTCCTCAACAGTTTCATCAACTTGTTCTACGGCTTTTTCTTCTTTTTGCTCTTCAGTTTTTTCCTCAGCTACAACCTCTTCAGTTTTTTCCTCAGTTACAACCTCTTCAGTTTTTTCCTCAGCTACAACTTCTTCAGCTTTTTCCTCAGCTACAACTTCTTCAGCTTTTTCCTCAGGAACAACTTCTTCAGTTTTTTCCTCAGGAACAACTTCTTCAGTTTTTTCTTCAGCAACAATTTCTTCCGGCTTTTCTTCTGTGGCTTTAGGTTCTTCTTTTACTTCTTCTGAAGCGGTATTCTCAACTTGAGATTTTACTTCATTTTGCTCATCTTCCAGAGCAGATTTTTTTTCTTGATCTGACATTTAAAAATGACTATGTTTTATCAAGCATTCGGTTCTAATGATAAAAACGGATTAACAATAAATTATTTACAATTTTAAGAATTTGTATGCTAATTAATTAGCCTAAATCCGAACCTCTTAAAAATGGGCTGCAAAATTAATTAAATATTTTGAAATAATAAAACAAAATTCAGATTTAATTTATCGCACTAATTATTTGATTCACAACCAATAGTAAAATAATTCTCCGCATCATATTTTATTTAACTTTCATTTTTGGAAAAATGATAATACTGCAGGCAATTAATTTATATTTGCAAATCATTTATTTCAGATATAATTATTTAGAAAATATTATAAGATTATGGCTCTTAACTGCGGAATTATAGGTTTATCAAATACAGGCAAAACAACTATTTTCAACTGTATGTCGAATACTAAGGCAGAAAGTTCTACTTATGCTTTTAGTGCAACAAAATCAAATAAAGGGATTTGTAATGTTCCCGACCCAAGACTTTATGAAATTGATAAGTTTATTAATTCCGACAAGGTGGTTCCTGCAACTGTTGAGATTGTAGATGTTCCCGGCCTTGCAAAAGGTGCTAATAAAGGAGAAGGTGTTGGTAATAAATTTCTTGCCGACATTCAGCAAATGGATGCCCTTATTCATGTTTTAAGATGTTTTGATGATGATAACCTGGCACATATCGAAGGTTCCATTGATCCTATTAGAGATTTGGAAATTGTGGATTTTGAATTACAAATTCGTGATTTGGATCTGGTTGAAAGAAAGATCAGCAGGATGGAGAAACTTGTAAAAGCCGGCGATAAAGATGCAAAAAAGGCCATAGAGGCACTTACAAAATTCAAAGATCATTTTGAAAATTTTGGGAACGCAAGAAATATAGATGCCAGTGATGAAGAATTCAAATATATTGAAGATCTTTTACTGTTAACTGCAAAGCCTGTAATTTATGTTTGTAATGTTGATGACGCATCAGCAATTGAAGGTAACGAATATTCAAAAAAGGTAAAGGAACAATTGGCCGAAGACGGCTCGGAAGTCTTAATTATTGCAGGTAAACTGGAAGAAGAAATTGCTGAGCTGGAAGATGAGGATGACAGAATGGAATTCCTTAATGATGCAGGATTAAAAGAGCCAGGAGTAAATAAATTGGTTCGTGCAGCTTACGACATCTTAAACCTGCAGTCATTTTTTACTGCCGGCAAAATGGAGGTAAAAGCCTGGACAATAAAAAAGGGTATGACTGCCCCGGAAGCCTCAGGTACAATTCACAGCGACCTGGAAAGAGGTTTTATCAGAGCCGAAGTTATGAAATACAATGATTTTATTGAATTAGGATCGGAACAAGCCGTTAAAGAAAAAGGTAAATTCCATGTTGAAGGCAAAAACTATATTGTAGAAGACGGCGATATTATGCACATCAGATTCAATGTTTAGTTATTCCAGATTTAACAATTATCTTTTTATTTTTTTAATTATAATGCTTTTGGCAATAAAATTACCCTGCCATAATCATAGACTAATTCATTTGAACGCCGAATATCGATCAACGAACGCCGAATGATGAAGTTGGGGACATAGAATAATTAGTTCTTAAAATAAGACTTTTATTATACACTAAATTTATTTCGAAAAAAGAGTTTTTGTATTCCACTTATTTTCTAAATCAACAACATAACTATCTATTTTCCTTTAACTTACTTCGAAATTCGACATTCGTTAATCGGTGTTCGACATTCCAATAGCGTTTTGTAACTCGAAGGTTATTTCCCTTGAACTCCGACCTACCTTGTAGGCAGTCAGGATGATTAAGCATTTTTCACAGCAACCCTAAAAGAGGATTTATCAGAACAGAAGTTATGAAGTATACCGATTTTGTAGAACTGGGTTCAGAGCAGGCTGTTATGGAAAAAGGTAAATTCCATGT
>JBFFLX010000213.1:0-5491 GCA_041554435.1 Bacteroidales bacterium | reverse complement strand
GGTACTGCAAAAGGCGGCGTTGTTATCGGAGTTAGCGATCAATTTAAAATTCCCGTAAAATATATCGGCGTAGGCGAGAAAATGGAGCACCTGCAGATTTTTAATCGTAAAGAATTTGTAGAAAGTCTTTTTGAATAGAAATTATTGAAAAGTCGGCAGTTTTCAGTCGGCAGTTATCAGTCTGCAGTTATCAGTCTGCAGTCTTCAGTCATCAGTCATCAGTCTGCATTTTACAAATTACTACCCAACTGCAAGTGTCCAATCACCCTGCCTTCATTTCATTACTACCTTCAAACTAATATTACGGCAGTCAAGCCGGCAGGCAGGCAATGACCAATCACCAATGACTAATGACCCTACCTTCATTTCATTACGGCAGGCAGGCAATGACCAATCACTAATGACCAATCACCCTACCTTCATTTCATTACTGCCTTCAAACTAATAATTACGGCAGTCAAGCCGGCAGGCAGGCAATGACTAATGACCCTGCCTTCATATCATTACGGCAGGCAGGCAATGACCAATGACCAATGACTAATGACCAACCAATCACCAATGACCAATGACCAATCACCAATGACTAATGACCCTACCTTCATTTCATTACTGCCTTCAAACTAATAATTACGGCAGTCAAGCCGGCAGGCAGGCAATAACTAATGACCAATCATCAGCACTTTAAGTGCTTCCATTATATTATTTTCTGCAATGAGTTTTTTAGCGTAGTTATGTCTTGAAGTATCATCTTTTGCCAACGACCGATACAATGGATTCTTCATGGCATCAACAATTTCTTTTTCATCAGGGAGTTTTTCAACATTTCCCAATCTTCCCAAATCGTTTCCGCTTAGTATCTCGCTTAGTCTTACTTCTTCAGGAAGTAAATCAACGCCTATACCCAATGTTGTTATGGGTTTAGGTACGATAAAATTAGAATTACCGCTGGTGCGAACATAATAATCGCCACCTAAACGGCCTACCAAATCAATTTTGTCGGGGTGAATATTTCCTTGAGCATCGAAAATATTCTCATCCGCATGTACATAAAGAAGTTCACATATAACCAGGTTACCTGATCCGGGCTGTCCGCTAATTTCAATAATATCTCTTACCTTACATTCAAATTGAAGGGGAGATTCTTTTACACGCGGAGGCTTTACTTTTACCGATTCAACTGCTGTTAAACCCGATTTTTTAAATTCATCAACACCCTTTGGATATTCGGTACTGCTCAAACTCATTTGCTGTACCATGCTGTAATTCACAGCATTAATCACAACCTCCGGAACCTCTTTAACATTTTCCAGCGTATGTTTAGTCGTATTATCTCTGCCTCTTCTTGAAGGAGAAAAAATAAGTGTAGTGGGGTTTATACCAAAGGCATTGTAAAAACTAAAAGGTGAAAGATTTACGTTCCCGTCTTTATCAACTGTACTTGCAAATGCAATTGGCCGTGGGGCAACCCCACCCAGAAATAATTTATGTAATTCGGGATTAGTAATTTTATTCGGATCTATTTCCATTTCAATATTTTTTTGCTGGTAAAACCTTACATGCCGACTCGCCAAATCCAATTCTGACACCATTTTTTTCTGCATGTCCACGCATTATTATGGTGTCGTTGTCGTGAATAAATTTCCGCTCACTGCCATCTTTTAATTTAACGGGGTTTTTACCTCCCCAGCTAAGTTCCAGCATCGAGCCAAATGAATCTTTGGTAGGACCGGAAATTGTTCCTGAAGCATACATATCGCCGGGATTGATATTACAACCATTAACAGTTTGATGTGCTAATTGCTGTGCAATATTCCAGTAAAGATATTTGTGATTCGATTTGCTGACAATGGTTTCTTCATTGTTCTCAGGTTGTATAGCAACTTCCAGATTTATGTCGAAATTACGTTTGCCATCAAACTTCAAATAGGATAAAACCTCAGGCTCCTGTTTAGGGCCTTCCACTCTGAAAGGTTCCAGAGCATCGAGTGTAACTACCCATGGAGAAATTACAGAACCGAAATTTTTAGCAAGGAAAGGTCCCAATGGAACATATTCCCACTTTTGTATGTCTCTTGCCGATAAGTCGTTGAAAATTACCATTCCAAAAATATAATCCTCAGCATCTTTAAGTTTAATGGGGTCTCCCAGTTTATTTCCTTTTCCGGTAATAAAAGCCATTTCCAGTTCAAAATCAAATAAGCGGCAAGGACCAAAAACAGGAGTGTCTTGACCTGCGGGTAAAGTTTGTCCGTTGGGGCGATGAATATCGGTTCCTGAAACAACTATGGATGAAGCCCTTCCATGATATCCCACTGGCAAACTTCTCCAGTTTGGAAATAATGCATTATCAGGATCACGGAACATGGTTCCCACATTAGTGGCATGCTCTATAGATGAATAGAAATCGGTATAATCACCAACCTCCACAGGCATATGCATATTTACATCCTCTTGTTTAAAGAGAAGTTTAGACTGCAAATCACTGTCGTCTCTAATTATTTCATTATCAGAACTAAACAGTTCCGAAATTTTATTTCTGAGTTTGGCAGTAAATACTTTTCCCAATGCAATCAGGTCATTTAAACTGGACGCAAAAAATGCATCATATTCTTCATCAATAAAATCATCGAAGAAGCCTTCCTCGGCTAAAACTGAAAGGTCAATAACAGTATCGCCGATTATGGTTGCCGGACGTGGTGATTTCCCTTTGGGAGAAAAAATCCCAAAAGGAATATTCTGAATTGGAAAATCGCTATTGTTTTTAACTTCAATCCATGATTTTAATGATGGATCATTAGCATTATTCATTAAATTTATTTTTAAAATTCTTATTTAATTTGATTTCAGTATAGCTATTATAAGGTTCCTCTGTTACCTTGTTCTCTTTCAATGGATTCGAAAAGTGCTTTGAAATTTCCTTTACCAAATGATTCAGCACCTTTACGGTCGATTATTTCGAAAAAGAAAGTAGGTCTGTCCTGAACAGGTTTAGTGAATAACTGAAGTAAATAACCTTTATCATCTCTATCTATAAGGATGCGGTGTTTTCTCAGTTGATCCATATCTTCTGCTATTTCACCAACTCTATCGCTAACTGTTTTATAGTAAGCATCGGGAACTTCCAAAAAGTCGACACCTCTGTCGCGTAAAGCTGCAATAGTTTTTACAATATCATTGGTAGCCATTGCCACATGTTGTGGCCCTGGGCCAATATAGAAATCTAAATACTCCTCGATTTGTGATTTTTTCAAGCCTTTGGCCGGCTCATTAATGGGGAATTTAATCCTCATATTATCGTTGGCCATAACTTTACTTTTGAGAGCTGTATATTCAGTACTAATATCTTTGTCATCGAAAGAAATTAATTGGTCGAAACCCATTACATCTCTGTAAAATCCTGCTACTTCATCCATTTCGTTCCAGCCCACATTTCCTACAATATGGTCAACATATAAAAGTCCGGTATCCTCAGGTTGATATTTTGGTTCCCATTTTATAAATCCCGGAAGGAAAATGCCATTATAATTTTTATTTTCAACAAAAACGTGAACTGCATCACCATAAGTTTTAATGGCTGACAAAACCACTTTACCATTTTCATCAGATTCTTCCCTGGGTTCGAAATGAGGTTTTGCTCCTTTCTTCACAGTTTCTGTATATGATTGAGTAGCATCGTCAACAGTTAAAGCAATAACCTTAACGCCGTCGCCATGCAATTTCTGATGTTCAGTAACTTCTGAATCGGGTGTTAAACCTGCGGTTAAAACAAATACTATTTTATCCTGTTTTACCACATAGGATGTACGGTCTTTCAAACCTGTTTCCAGCCCGGCATAAGCCAAAGGTTGAAATCCAAAAGCCGATTGATAGTAATGTGCTGCCTGTTTAGCATTTCCAACATAGAATTCCACATAAGTAGTGCCTGTGATAGGTAGTGATTGTGACATGTTTTTTATTTTTTTTATTTCTGATTTACAATATTTGATTTCTTATTCAGTAATCCAGGATTTATAATACTCCTGATCTTCTATTTCCATTGCCTGCTCTGTCAGTTTTAGAGGTTTGAAAGTATCAACCATTACTGCATATTCTTCGGTATCTTTAACTCCAATACTTCTTTCAATTGCTCCCGGCTGAGGACCATGAGGTATTCCCATGGGGTGAAGTGTTATCTGTCCTTTGCCAATATTATTCCGGCTCATAAAGTCGCCATCAACATAATATAAAACTTCATCGGAATCGATATTACTGTGATGATAGGGTGCCGGTATTGACTGTGGGTGATAATCGAACAAACGTGGTACAAAAGCACAAGTTACAAAGGCCTGTGTTTCAAATGTTTGATGTATTGGCGGTGGCATATGTAGCCTGCCGGTTATGGGTTCAAAATCGTAAATAGATAATGCGTAAGGATATAAACAACCATCCCAGCCAACTGCATCGAAAGGATGATTTGCATAGTGATATGGATAAATCATATTATTACGCTTTATATTTACTTTGAAATCGCCTTCCTCGTCAAATGTTTCCAATTTGTTGGGAGTTCTTATGTCTCTTTCATAAAATGGAGAGTGTTCCAACAGTTGCCCCGATTTATTCATATATCTCTTAGGGAAACTAAAAGGATGATTGGATTCAACGATAAAAAGGCGGTTTTCTTCCGAAATAAATTTCAGTTGATAAATGGTTCCTCTCGGAATTATAAGATGATCGCCATCCATAAATTCAAGTATCCCATAAATAGTATTTAATGTTCCTTTACCTTTATGAACAAAAATCATTTCATCGCATTGAGCATTTTTGAAAAAATCTTTCTCCATGGATGATGATGGTGCGGCTAGAATAATATTAACATCATCATTAGTTAATACTATTTTCCTGCTCTTGAGATAATTCACCTCAGGTTTAATATCAAATCCCCTGAATGCCCTGTGCTGCAGGTTTTTGTCGATGGCAACCTTTGGAGTAACATCATAAGCCTCATCAATAGATAGAACTCTGGTGGGTGGATAATGATGATATATTAAGGAGTAATCACTTGAAAAACCTTCAGAAGAAAATAGTTCTTCGGCATACAAACTGCCATCTTCCTTTCTAAAAGTAATATGTCTTTTGTCGGGTACTATACCCCTTTTTTGATAGTGAGCCATACTTAATTTGGATTTGAAATAAAACTGCTGCAAATATAACTAATTTAAAATTAATCCAAATAGTAATTGTTGTTAATTCGAAAACGATTGAAATATACCCTTTCAGGAAATATTTTATTAATTATCCATCCTCATCATCCAATTCACCATTCACTATTTACTATTCACCATTCACCATTCACCATTCACCATCCACCACCCACCATCCACCAAATAAATAAGTATCAATTAGTTGTATGCATTGAAATAAAGACTATTTTCGCCGATTATTACAATAGTATAAGGTGTAAGAGGTAAAGCGGGTATTCACAGGCTGCGTAGCCATTCCTTTAGCACCCGTT
>JBFFLX010000212.1:0-5524 GCA_041554435.1 Bacteroidales bacterium | reverse complement strand
ATAGAAAATTGTCATTTCGTTATAGTCCGGAGGATCCGTCCATCGACGGAAGAAATTTCCTTAATAATTTGAATTTAATGAAGGCTGCCAACTGAAGACTGAAGACTGTCGACTGAAATCCGCCACCAAGGGTGGAAACGGGGCAGGTGATTTTGGTGAGGTAGATAAGATATTGGTCATTAGTGCATTAGTCATTGGTCATTGCCTGCCTGTTAGATTGTTATTTTGTGGGAGTCCGGAGGATCCGTCCGCCGACGGAAGAAATATCCTTAATAATTTGAATTTAATGAAGAATGGAAAATGAAGACTGCCAACTGAAGACTGTCGACTGAAATCCGCCACCAAGACTCCAAAAGTATCTCAAAGGGATTGGTTATAACACCAAATCGAACCTGCCTTCATTTCATTACGGCAGGCAAGCCTGCAACATGAGACATGCAACAATTTCCGCAACTCGTAACTCGCAACCCGATACTCGCAATATTTAAATAAATAACCTTAATCTAATTTCATTAACCATTACCAATTATCCATTGTCAATTATCCATTATCCATTATCAACTGTCAATTTAAAAATAGCTTTTCGTATATTTGACCTAAGCAATTTGATTATGAAGCATAAAATATTCATACTTTCCGATGGAACAGGTCGTACTGCACAACAAGCTTTGAAAGCAGCATTGGTTCAGTTTCAGGATTCAGAAGTTGAAACCTATTTGAAACCTGGTGTTCGTACTGAAGAGCAGGTGATGGAAATCATAGATGAAGCACATCAAGAAAATGGTTTGATTGTACATACATTAGTATCAAAGAGGTTGCGCCATCTGGTTTTGGAGCAGGCAAGGCTTCATGATTTAGGCACCATTGATATCATGGGACCATTACTTGCACAACTGTCACATAACTTCTCCAATGCACCTTCGGAAACACCAGGTATTTTTGAAGTTCTGAATAAAGCATATTTTCAACGAATTGAAGCAGTGGAGTATACACTTCGTCATGATGACGGTTTACGAACAGAAGAGCTTGATAGGGCCGATATAGTTTTACTGGGAGTTTCCCGAACTTTTAAAACACCCTTGAGCGTTTATATGGCTCATAAGGGCTGGTTAGTTGCAAATGTACCCATTGTTTTGGGCATGAAAATTCCTGATGATGTATATAAAGTTAATCCAAATCGTGTATTCTGTTTAACGACTTATGCCCATCGTTTATCTGAATTGAGAAAAATCAGAGATGGTTATCTGGGAGGAAATACCGGTGATTATTCCAATAAATCGTATATCCAAAAGGAACTTAATTATGCTAGCAATATTTACAGAACGCATCCCAAATGGACGGTAATAAATGTAACCAACAAACCAATAGAAGAAATTTCTTCAGAAATACTAACAGATTTAAGGTCTAAACTTAGAAATTTAAAAAAAGACCTCTAGAACATTTTTTCTATTAACAGTTCCAGTTTTCTAAGATCCTTACTGAAGTTTCTTATTCCTTCCGAAAGTTTAATTGTGGCCATTGGATCTTCATTCATCATCCAGCGGAAATTCATTTCATCCAAATTAATTTTGCTTAATTTCGACTTCTGAGCATTTTCAAGTGTTAACTTTGGAAGTATTTCAATATCAGAATTTTCAAGTTCTTCAAGTAATGATGGAGAAATGGTTAATAAATCGCAACCCGCCAACTCAATAATCTCTTCTTTATTCCGGAAACTTGCTCCCATAATTTCAGTTTGGTAACCGAACTTTTTATAATAATTATATATTTCGGTAACCGATAATACTCCAGGATCTTCCGGAGCAGGAATGTGGTCGACTCCTTTCATTTGTTTGTGCCAATCCAGAATTCTTCCCACAAAGGGAGAAATAAGTTGAACACCTGCTTCTGCACATGCTATTGCCTGAGTTTTACTGAAAAGTAATGTAAGGTTTGTATGTATCCCATCTTTTTCAAGTATCTCGGCAGCTTTAATACCTTCCCAGGTGGCGGCAACTTTTATTAATATTCTGTCTCTTGAAACTCCTTCTTTTTCGTATAAACGTATTAAACTCTTGGCATAAGAAATAGTATCGTAAATGCGGAACGATAATCTGGCATCAACCTCTGTTGAAACTCTGCCCGGAACTATCTTTAAAATTTCCAAACCAAAGTTCACAAAAAGTTTTTCTATACATGATCGCATTCTGCGATCTCCGGTAAATCCTGAGGCTTTTGCATAACTTACGGCATCATCGATAAGATGCTTGTATTTAGGGTTTTGAGCAGCCTGATATATTAGTGAAGGGTTTGTTGTTGCATCCACAGGCTTATATTTTTCCATGGAATTAAAATCACCGGTATCGGCCACTACTGTGGTCAGTTTTTTAAGTTGTTCAAGAGAGTTCATATACTAAATTTTATGAGAGCAAAAATATAGATTTCCCCGGATTTTTTAAACCTTTTTTTCTATCTTATTTCAAAGACAAAATTGGACTTAACAATTTTAAATAGAACAGGCAAATACCTTGACATTCTCCCTTTACACCTCTAAACCTTGGCCTCAATATTTTTTTTATAAATTATGAGTTGAAAAACTTTTGCTAACATACGCCTCATCATTGATCTTCTAATCTTCTGATCTTCTGATCTTTTAATTTCTTTTCACCTTGTCCTTTGTCCCTTCGTCCCCTTGTCACTTAGTCACTTCGTCACTTCTTCACTTCGTCACCACATCCAACAATTTTATCGATATTTGCAAAAAATTAAAACAAAAAAAATGGAAGAAAATAAAGAAAAGGCATGTTTGGTTTGCCAAAAAAATGAAGATCAGGTTCCTTTGGTAGAGTTATCATATAAGCAACAGAAATATTATATCTGCCCACAGCACATTCCTGTGTTAATACATAATCCTGATCAGTTGGAAGGTATGTTACCCGGAGCTGGAGATTTGCAGGCCGGATAATTAAAAAGATAATAAGTTAAAATCCTTGTTTGAAATATCAGGCAAGGATTTTTTTATTTCAGTCGTTTCAAAATATTTATTTCCTTAGGCGATAATTCCCTGAATTTACCTCTTTGCAAATCCTTTTTTGTTAAACCGGCAAAGAACACCCTGTCGAGTTTTACAACTTCATATCCTAGGTGTTCAAATATTCTTCTTACAATTCTGTTTTTACCTGAATGGAGTTCTATTCCCACTTGTTTTTTGTCGTTTTCCGAAAGCACCCACGAAACTTTATCAACTTTTATTGGTCCGTCTTCAAGATCAAATCCTGCAGCAATTTTATCCAAATCACTTCCGCTGATACCTTTATCCAGAAATACATGATAAATCTTTTTTATTTCGTGTTTTGGATGGGTAAGTTTTTTTGCCAGCTCACCATCATTGGTAAACATTAACAAACCTACGGTATTTTTATCCAGGCGACCAACAGGATAAATACGTTCTTTACAGGCATTTTCCATAAGGTTCATAACAGTTCTTCTGTCGAGAGGATCTTTGGAAGTTGTAATAAATCCTTTGGGTTTGTTGAGCAGAAAATAACGCAGTTTTTCCCGTGAAAGAGTTTCACCACCAAATTGAACCTTATCTGTTGGTAAAACTTTTGTTCCAAGTTCGGTAACAATTTTTCCGTTTATCATAACTGCTCCACCGGCAATATGAGTATCTGCTTCACGCCTTGAACATATGCCTGCGTCAGCAAGGTATTTATTCAATCGTATGGTATAAGTACCATCTTTATCGTCTTTTCTGACTTCAGGTTTATTAAATTTTCTTTTTGGTTTATCGTAAGCCTTTTTCTTTCCGCCTCTGCTACTTCCGCTGCTTTTTGATTTATCAGTTGATTTTCCCGAATATGGTTTATTTGATCTTGTCTTCATTTTCTATTTTTAAAAGGACGGCAAAATTACTAAATGTTTGGCATGCAATGCAAATTATTTGATAATTAATGATTTATTACTTGCAAAAGGCCCTTTATTTTGTTATATTTACGCTAACAAATTCTATCAAAATGCC
This sequence comes from Bacteroidales bacterium, assembly GCA_041554435.1. GTDB lineage: Bacteria > Bacteroidota > Bacteroidia > Bacteroidales > F082 > BM524. The sequence continues at coordinate 1,524 of JBFFLX010000212.1, read as the reverse complement.
ATCGAAAATTATTAAACTAGCTTCGCTGACCTATATGAGGGCGCAACTTCTGTCTGCTATGCTCGAGCGTAATGGTATTGAATGTTTCATGTCGAATGAAAACAGAATAAAGGAAACAGCTGGAGGCGTATTTGTGAACATAAACGCAGATGATTTTGAAAAGGCCAATAGTATTTTTGAAGATTTCAGATCTGCCTATGGCTACAAAAAGCAAAAAGCTGTTGAATATATGAAGAGTATCAGGCGCATACTAGTTCCTGTTGATTTTTCATATCATTCGGAAAACGCTGCAGTGTACGCTCTGCAATTGGCTTCTCAGTTTAAAGCCGACATAAGACTTGTAAATGCATATCTCGACCCCATTGGCAGCCCTAATTCTTATTTGGAGTCGTTTGTTTTTCAACTAAATCTGGATGAGGTAATTTCAGAGATTGAGATAGAAACGAAAAATAGTTTGGAAAGTTTGAAAGATAGGCTAAAAACAATAATTAAGCAAAAGAGTATTAAGGGAGTCGACATTAGTTATGATCTTTACAAAGGAAATTCTGTTGACATAATTTTAAACTATATTGAAGAATATAAACCGGGTTTGGTGGTGATGGGGACCAGAGGCTCTGAAATAGAAGGCTTTGCCTCTTTCGGTAGCGTTACCGCTGACATAATTCAGAAGGCAAAAATACCTGTTATTGCGGTTCCTAAATCTTATAATGCTTCAGAATTTAATGCTCCAAAAAGGATTTTATATGCCACCAGTTTCGATGATATTGATTATTCGGCTTTAAGGAAACTTGTTTCTTTGGTTAAACCTTTTAATTCCAAAATATTCTGTGTACACACCTCCCTTAACGAGGATGATCCTATGGATAATAGTCAGATGAGGAAAATTAAAGACTATATGTATAAAGTAATGGATACATATAAATTCGAGTGTAAAATTCTTAATTCCTCAGATATAAAACGTGCCATAAACGATTTTGCTGAAGAATACGAAATTGATGTTTTGGCACTAACGCATCATAAAAAGGCTTTCCTGAGAAGATTGTTTGAGCCAAGCGTAACCCGTAAATTTCTATTTCATGTAAATATCCCTTTGTTGATATTTAATGCCGTTCCACCAGGAGAATAAATCATTTAAAAAGGATAAAAAGCATCTTTTATATGCCTGATATCCAGTTTCTTTTTATTCATAACTATTGAAATGAAATCGTAACGGCATTCCATTTCTATGTTTTTCATGTCAATGTATTCTGATGCAGTCCGTACTAATCTCTGCATTTTTCCTTTGGTAATGAAATCTTCAGGATAACCAAAAAATTCCGTTGAACGGGTTTTTACTTCCACTATCACCAACTCATTTTTGTCCTGAGCAATAATATCAATCTCGTCTTTTCCAAAACGCCAGTTTTTTTCAAGTATCTTATATCCTTCTCTCAAAAGAAAATTTGTGGCAATTTCTTCGCCTTTTTTTCCGAATTCGTTGTGTTCAGCCATTTTTTTAAGGGTTAAATTAGTTTATTAGTCATT
>JBFFLX010000211.1:0-5535 GCA_041554435.1 Bacteroidales bacterium | reverse complement strand
TAATTGGTCATTAGTGGTAAAACAAAAACTCATAACTCGATGAACTTTAGCGCACTTGTAACTTTAGGCGCTTCTTTAATGGAAAATTGATAATTGAAAATGGACAATGAAGACTGGTGACTGGCGACTGGTCATTGGTTATCAGTTTTTCGTAACATAATAGGAACGCAGATGACACGGATAAAGCGGATTTCCGCGGATTCGTTTTGGTGATATCTTATAACTCAAGGCACTCTATGAACTCTATGAACTCAAGGCACTCTATGAACTCAAGGCACTTTAAAAACTATTACCTACTAATGTAACCAAAATAACGATTAACCAATAACGATTAACCAATAACGATTAACGATTATCATTTTATAAAAAGTTTATCTTAAATTTGCGGGTTCAATAAGTAAACAAGTGTTTTACAATAAAAATTGTCTACTAACAGACATCAAAAAAATAGAGAGAATATGAAGAAATTATTTAGTGTGGTATTCGTAATGATGCTTTTCATTTTCATAAGCAATGATACCAATGCATGTACAAATTATTTAATTACTAAAGGAGCTAGTACTGATGGATCAGTAATGATTTCCTATGCTGCCGACTCACACGTACTATACGGTGAACTTTATCATTGGCCTGCCGCCAAATGGCCTGCCGGAACGATGATGGATGTTTATGAATGGGATACTGGTAAATTTCTTGGTCAAATAGAACAAGCACCGGAAACCTATAATGTTGTCGGAAATATGAACGAACACCAGGTTGCTATTGGAGAAACAACTTACGGAGGATTGCCTGTTTTAGCCAGTCAGCCAGGTGCAATAGTTGACTATGGTAGTTTAATTTATATTGCTTTACAGCGTTCAAAATCAGCACGTGAGGCTATAAAAATCATGACGGAACTAGTTGAAAAATATGGTTATGCCAGTAGTGGCGAATCGTTTTCCATCGCAGATGAAAATGAAGTATGGATACTTGAATTGATTGGTAAAGGCGAAGGTGAAAAAGGTGCTGTTTGGGTGGCTATGAAAATTCCTGATGGATATGTTTCAGGACATGCTAACCAGGCAAGAATAACAACTTTTCCTTTGGCCAACAATAAAAGTTCTATCACCTCTGAAAATATCGATATGATATTTAACGAAGGTGTAGATGTTGTTTATGCAAAAGACGTGATTTCCTTTGCAAAGGATAAGGGATTATATAAAGGTTCCGACAAGAAATTTAGTTTTTCCGATGTTTATGCTCCTGTAGGTTTTGGCGGAGCACGTTTTTGTGAAATCCGTGTTTGGACTATGTTTAACAATGTTGCCGATGGGATGGATAAATACTGGAATTATGTAAAAGGAGAAATCACTCATAAAAAACAACATATAGAAAACACACCTATTACACCCGATAATTATGCTTCAAACAGAATGCCTCTTTGGATAAAACCAGAAAAAAAGGTTAGTGTTCATGATATGATGATGTTTATGCGTGATCACCTTGAAGGAACAGAACTTGATATGAGTAAAGATTTTGGTGCAGGCCCTTACGGAATGCCTTATCGCTGGCGTCCACTCACATGGGAGGTTGACGGCGTTGCATATTGTAACGAACGTGCCACTGCCACACAGCAAACTGGTTTTTCATTCGTTACACAAAGTCGCTCTTATCTTCCTGACGGAGTAGGTGGAATTATTTGGTGGGGCGTTGATGATGCTTCCGGAACTGTTTATATGCCTATGTATTCAAGTATTACCAAAATCCCTCATAACTTCGCCGTAGGAAATGGTGCTTTGATGGAATATTCCGAAACTTCAGGTTTCTGGATTTTTAATGAAGTTCAAAATTATGCTTATACTAAGTATAATATGATACATCCTGAAATTGCTAAAGTTCAGGAAAAACTTGAAAAAGAATTCATTAAACTAACTCCTGCAATTGATGCCGGAGCAATGGCGCTAATGGAAAACGATAAAGATTATGCCATAGAATATCTTACAAACTATTCAAACTCTGCTGCCGAGAAAACCTTCAACACATGGAAAGGTTTATATGAATATTTGTTTGTAAAATATATGGATGGAAACGTAAAAACTGCTACTGAGGTGCCTGATGGATATAAATATTATAATCCAGAACTTAAGCAACCGGGTTATAGCCCTGAATTTTATAAGGAAATTGTAAATGAAACAGGCGATAAACTAAAGGTAATTGGAAGCGCTCATTAGCATTAAAATATTTTAATATTTATAAAAGGGTTGTGTTTTTTAACGCGGCCCTTTTTTTGTGTTGCGGGTTACGAGTTACGGGTTGCGAGTTAATTATAATTTCTACCGTATTCCAAATTAATTTGATTTTGAGATAGTGTAATAGTATCTTTAGTTGTGTAACATCAATTTTATTAATGGACTTAAAAGCACTCGACTAAACATAAACTTCATAAAACTCGTAACCCGTAACTCGCAACTCGTAACAAACAATAACAATCCACCTGTCTTTAATAACTCAATGTTCATTCAATCAATGCTTCAATAATTATTTAAATTTGTAAACAAAAACAATGAAAAAAATCGTTTCATTAATTGCAATAATATTTTCTTTAAGCATTACATTTCAATCCATTGCATGCACCAATATATTGGTTAGCCGCGGAGCCTCAAGCGATAGTTCAACATTTTTAGTGTATACAAATGATGGTGAGTGGCTATATCATCTTAACCAAACTCCGGCTGCTGATCATGATATATCCGATTCATTAATTTATAAAAGCATGAGTGGTAAATCCTATAAAATTCACCAGGTAGAACATACTTATGCGATAATAGGTTTCCAGATGAATGAACATCAGTTGGCAATTGGTGAGACAACATTTTTGGGTAGGGAAGAATTATGGGATAAGGATCAACCCTTAAAGTATTGGGAACTTATGCGACTTGCTTTACTTAGGGCTAAAACCGCACGCGAAGCCATTAAGGTAATGACTACCCTTGCCGAAACCTATGGCTATGGCAGTGAAGGTGAGAGTTTTTCCATTGCCGACCCCAATGAGGCATGGTTGCTGGAGATGATAGGCACAGGAGGAAAAGGTGGTGCAATATGGGTGGCCAGAAGAGTGCCGGATGGATATATTACTGCCCACGCAAATCATTCCCGCATAGGAGAGTTTCCCATTAACGATCCTGAAAATTGTCTCTATTCAAATAATATTATGGATGTTGCAATTGAAAAAGGTCTTTATAATTCTGATGTTGATGGAGTATTTCGTTTCAATGATGTTTATGATCCACCATCAACAGCCCACTTAAAATATACCGAAACAAGGGTGTGGAGCATTTTTAACAGGGCAGCCCCATCAGCAGAGTTTAGTTCTGATTATAATAGAAACAGGGAAAATGCCAAACCTTATCCTTTGTTTATTAAGCCCGACAAAAAACTTTCTTTACAGGATGTCTTCTCGCTCGTGCGAGATCATTATGAAGGTACCGAATTCGATATGAGGAAAGATATTGCTGCCGGACCTTCGGGAAATCCAAATCGTCCCCGGCCTCTGGAATGGGAAGTCGATGGACAAAAATATTCGTGGGAGAGACCAATTTCAACTTATAATACCGCATTCTCTTTTGTTGGTCAAATGCGAAACTATCTTCCGGATGAAATAGGCGGAATATGCTGGTTTGGAGTAGACGATACTTATACAAATTGCTATTTCCCCATTTATTGTAATAATACCCAAATACCATCGGCTTTTGCCATAGGCGATATCAATCATTACTCGGAAGAGTCGGCATGGTGGGCATTTAACTTTGTGGCAAATTTTGCTATGATAAGATATAATCTAATGGTTAAAGACATAAAAAATATACAGTCTGCATTGGAAGATGAGTTTGTTAATATGCAAAAAGGAATAGAAACTGCAGCACTCAAAATGGATAAAAACCAACGTATTGAATATCTTAATAATTATTCGGTTTTTAGTGGAAACAAAGTCCATAAATCTTGGGTAAAACTGGGTAATGATCTCATTAGCAGGTATAACGATGGGTATGTTAAAGATTCAAATTACCGAATAAACTCAAAGCCGTATGATGAAAACTACCTCAGGAAAATCATAACAATCGAAGGTAAAAGGTATAGAATTGATTAAAATATTTTCAACATAAAATCACCACCGTTCATAAAAATTATTAATTGAATAATTGATGTAGATTTATTGCGTTAAATGTTAAAGCGATGGTTATTTTTATCAATAAATTAAACATTTGCAAATAGACATAATCCTCTGTATTTTTGCATTATAAAAATTGTGAGTCATGGAAGATCAAAATAATGGAATTCAGCAGATAAAACATAAGAATAATAACTTATGGATGTATATTGTATTAATAGTTTTAGCCTTAGGGATTATAGGATTATCAATTTACATGATTTCTATAAAGAAAGAACTCAGCGGACTTGTTGCAGAGAAAGAAGCACAGAGAGTTGAGTTAGTTGAAGAGTTGAATAATTTAATGCAGGAACATGAAAAGATTAAGGTTTCCTATGGGGAAATGTCCGATTCGCTTGTTGCTATGGATAGTATCATAAAGTCGGATGCCAAGGAGATAAAAAACCTTTTAAATTATAAATGGGAATACTATAAGGTTAAGAAGAAATTATCAAGATTACAGATTGTTTCTCAAAATTATGTGCGTCAGATGGATTCTCTCTATACTGTAAATAGTGCTCTTACTGAGGAAAATCTTCAAATGAAAGAAGAAATTCAAATCGAAAGAAGACGTAACGATAACCTTAGTCAGCAAAAAGAAGAACTTAGCGGAAAAGTGGAAGAAGCATCAATTTTAGGATCATATAATATTGACGCAGGAGCTTACAGAGTTAAGGGTAATGGTAGCGAGGTGGAAACAGATAAAATTCGTCGTGCCGACAGAATTAAAGTGTGTTTTACATTAAGTGCTAATTCCATAGTGGCTGCTGGTAAAAAGTCCATTTACATTAGAGTTGCAAGGCCCAATAAAGAAATTCTTACCAAAGGACGTACCAATCAATATACCTTTGAGCATAAAGGAGAAACGCTTCAGTATACTGAGAAAAAAGACATTGATTATCAGAATGAAGCAATGGATATTTGTTTAAGATGGAATAAAAGAAGTACTCAGGAATTGGAACCGGGAATTTATCACGTTGATATTTTTGATGGCGATAACAATATCGGCCATGCTATTTTTGAGTTGAGATAGTAATAGTCTTGCAATTGGGTTTGTAATTATTTTGACTGGATAGGACCACGATTCCGACAGTTATAATGACGGATGCAGCGGATTAAGAAATATCCTTTTTATCTTTTAATATTCTCTTCCTTTGATATATTAATGAGCATCTAATAATAATCACTTCCTAAGAATTATCCTGAAGACACTTCCTTTTCCAAGGACAGATGATTTAACAAAGATTTTACCCTTGTGATATTCATTAATAATTCTTTTTGCCAGAGATAAACCAAGTCCCCATCCTCTCTTTTTACTTGTGTAACCCGGGTTAAAAATTGATTTTTGT
>JBFFLX010000210.1:0-5590 GCA_041554435.1 Bacteroidales bacterium | reverse complement strand
AGGCTACATTATCAAGCCGTTTAAAGCTATGGACATTTTTACTGCAATTAATATTGCAGTAGATAATTTTTCGGCAGCAAAAAACGATAATTTTATACTTGTTAAAGATGGATACAAATCCGTAAAATTATATAATTATGAGATTCTTTTCCTAAAGACTGATAATAATTATGTTGAAATTTATACTGATAAAACTCTGTATATCGAAAGAATAAGTCTTGACAATATGCTCGAAACAATTAATTCAGAGCATTTTATGAAAGTACATCGCTCTTATGCTGTAAATCTTGATCACGTTAAAGAACTTAAATCCAGAGAACTCATAATTGGCAGACATATAGTGCCAGTATCAAGAAAGTATTACAAAGATTTCAAAGAAAAGTTTGGACTTACATAGTCATAAAAATTGAAATGAACCTGCCTAAATAATTAGTTTTTACCCCATTCTCATACAAAAAAATGTCATTCACAACAATTTGGAATAGTTCTAAATAGTCTATTATTATAATTGCAATGATTTATTTTTCTTGTACTAATTTAATATTTATTGAAATGAAAAAATTTACTATTGGTTTATCAATGTTACTTGCTCTTGCCTTAGGGATAAGTAACATAAATGCACAAAATGAATGTTTAACGCCTAACGACTTTACAGCAGTTATAGAGGCAAATGGAATTGCTACAGTAAATCCTGAAGATGTTGTTACTGTTGGTGAAAATTGTGATTTTTCTTCAGTTACTGTCTCTCCAAATGAATTTTCATGCGAGGATTTAGGGCAACAAACCGTAACCATAACAGGAGTAGCAGCAGGACAAGCGGGTAGCAGCAATACATTTATACCTACAAGTGTTACTACTCTCGAAGGGCAGGATATGGTATCAGGTGATTTCAACCAGGATGGTAATAAAGATATTTATGTAAACAGAGGATGGTATAAAAACAATCAAAATTCGTTTACACCATATGTGAATCTGGGAAGTCCTGTAACAGGAATGCAAGTTGCTGACCTTGATGGTGATGGAGATCTTGACATGATTTCAGAAAAATATGTTTATCACTGGAACGGATCAAATTTTGTATATAAGCAAACATTTACAGAGAATAATCCTGCTTTTGGTAGCACGTCTTTAGCTGATTTTGATGGTGATGGTGACCTTGATTTTTATTGTCAGACTTATTACGGCGAACCAGATAGAATATATTTTAATGATGGTAATGGCATTTTTACTTTGGGAAAAAGTTTTGCAATAAGCTCATATCAAACCACTTCTTCTCCGGGAGATTTTGACGGAGATGGTGATATGGACATTGTTATTGCAGGTTATTATAATGTTTTCGTTGGATTAAATGATGGAAATGCAAATATGACTTACGTAAGTATTTTTACTAATGGCAACAATTATATTAGAGATGTTAAAGCCCGTGATTTCAACGGTGATGGCAACCTTGATATAGCATTTGTAGGTTATGCAAATGGAGGTCTTACAATCATGTTTGGTAATGGAGATGGCACATTCCAGACTGCTCAACTTATCGATGCTTATCCATTTTCATGGGATATGGATGTGAACGACTTTGAAGGCGACGGTGATCTTGATATAGTTAGTTTATTGCATGGACAAAATGCAAGACTATATATTAATGATGGTTCTGGAAATTTCACTTCATCACAGTTAGATTTCCAGGGATCTTACAACAATATTTGTACTGTTCTTATGGATGATTTCAACAATGACGGCATATGTGATTTTGCTATCAGAGCTAAAGTTATTATGGGTGAACTTATCACAGGCGAAGCGACTGTTGTTACATCTACTGTAACAGTTTCAGATCCTAACAGCTTTTGTAACGCTGCTCCTGAAGCAATCGCACAGGATATTACAATAGGTGTTGATGCCAATTGTGAAGCAAATGCTGTTGCAGCAGATGTCGACAATGGTTCATATGATCCTGATGGTGACGAGATGACCATGACAATTACTCCTGCAGGACCTTATAGTCTTGGAGATACTGAAGTAACACTTACTGTTTCTGATGGAGAACTTAGTTCAACAGCCACAGCAACAATTACCGTAATTGATGATGCTGCTCCTGTAATTTCAGTTTCAGGAAGTCCGATTACATTATGGCCTCCAAATCACCAGTATGCTACTGTTAGCGTAAGCGATTTTGTACAATCTGTTTCAGATAATTGTTCAAGTCTTGATGTAAGCGATGTAATTATTACAAGCGTAAGCAGTGATGAGGCTGAAAATGCAAATGGAAATGGTGATGGAAATACACTTAATGATATTGTTATTGCCGATAATTGTATGTCAGTTGACCTTCGTAAAGAGCGCAGTGGTAACGGAAATGGTAGAGTGTATACCATAAACGTTGAACTAACTGATGATGCTGGAAATACAACTACTGCAAGTTTTGAAGTTCATGTTCCAAAGAATAAGAATGGAAGTGCAATAAATGATGGTCCTGAGTATACTGTAGATGGTAATTGTGGAGGTGAAAAATCATCCTCATTTGTAAATGATATAGTAATCAGTACTATGAAGGTATATCCTAATCCTACTTTAGGTAATGCAAGTCTGGAGGTTAATCTGGAGATTTCCGCAAATACTACTATTGAGATGTATAACTCATATGGAATGAAAGTAAAGGAAATCTTCAATGGATATATGGAATCAGGTAGAACCAACAAACTGAATATTCAGGGTGATAACCTGCCAAAAGGTATTTATTATATCAGACTAAGCAGTGGAAAATCAACCACAGAAATGGTAAAATTAATAATCACCGGATAAATATTAATTATGTATTGAATGAATTAGGCCAGCTCTTTTGAGTTGGCCTTTTTTTGGATATTTTATAAAGGCCTTTTTTATAGTAAACTCATTATAAAAATGCACAAAAAAAAGGGACACAAACAAATGCATCCCTTTCGATATTATTAAATTTAGTTTCCTAATATTAGTCGATAATATCTATACTTCTTTTAACGAAATCAGTAAGTTCTTTTCCCTTAAGGAGATTTTTAGAAAGTCTTGCCAAATCATAAACCTGTTTAATAAGTTTATCTTGTGTTTCTTCGTTCTCCTCATTTAAAACTTTGCTAATCAGCGGGTTGTTGACATTTACAACCATTTCGTAAGTATCTGGTAAACCACCAAGGCCCATCATTCCGCTACCGCCACCAATTGCTTCCATATCTTTCATACGGCGCATAAATTCATTTTGCATAATGATTACCGGCATATCGGTTTCACTCATATTTTCGAAAACAACATTATATGCTTTGGCATCGATGTTTCTCTCAAAGGCTTTTTTTACTGTTTCCTTTTCTTTATCATCCAGTTTCGAAGGAGCCTCATCTTCCTTTTTTATAAGTTTATCGATGGTGTTTGAGTCAACTCTTGCAAAACTGGAGTTTTCAAATTTCTGCTCCAGATTATTAATAAAGTGACTGTCCAGAGCACCGTCCATAACAAGTACGTCATAACCTCTTTCTTTGGCTATTTCTATATATGAATGTTGCTCATCAACATTGGTAGCATAAAGATAAATAAGTTTTTTGTCCTTATCTTTTTGAGTTGCCTCGATGTGTTTTTTGTACTCCTCAAATGTAAAGTACTTACCATCAGTGTTTTTTAGTAAAGCAAATTTCTCAGCTTTATCATAAAACTTAGGTTCTGATATCATTCCATATTCGATAAATATCTTGATATCGTCCCATTTCTTTTCGAAACCTTCACGATCATTTTTGAAAATCTCCGCAAGTTTATCGGCAACTTTTTTGTTTATGTAAGAAGATATCTTTTTTACATTACTGTCGCTCTGCAAGTATGAACGGCTAACATTCAATGGAATGTCAGGAGAGTCGATAACACCATGCAATAAGGTTAGGAAATCAGGAACGATTCCTTCTACCGAATCGGTTACAAATACCTGATTACTATATAATTGTATTTTATTTCTTTGAAGTTCATAATCTTTCTTCACCTTAGGGAAATAAAGAATTCCTGTTAAGTTGAAAGGATAATCAACATTTAGGTGAATATGGAAAAGAGGTTCATCAAAATTATAAGGATAAAGTTCGCGATAGAAGTTTTTATAATCCTCATCTTTAGCATCTGCAGGTTTGCTCTTCCATAAAGGATTTGGATTATTTATAATTTTCGGACGCTCAACTTCCTTTGTCTTTTGGTTTCCGTCTTTATCTTTTTCTCCTTCAATAGGTTCCTGAATTTTCTCCGTTCCAAACTGTATAGGTACAGGAAGGAATTTACAGTATTTTGTAAGGAGCTCATTAATTTTGTAATCTTCCAGGAATTCTTTGTTCTCATCATCAATATGAAGGATGATTTCAGTTCCTCTGTCGCTTTTGTCAATATCCTCTAAGGTATATTCAGGGCTACCATCGCATTCCCAATGAACTGCTTTAGTAGATCCTCCCTTTTTGTAAGTTTTAGTTTTTATTTCAACATTTTCGGAAACCATAAATGAAGAATAGAAACCCAAACCAAAATGACCAATTATGGCATTACTTTCTGCCTCCGATTTGTTTTTAAACTTCTTAACAAACTCTTCAGCACTTGAAAAAGCAATCTGATTGATGTATTTTTCAACCTCATCTTTTGTCATACCAATACCACGGTCGGTAACAGTAATGGTTTTTTTCTTTTTGTTTACATCAACATGTATTGTTAAATCGCCCAAATCATCTTTCACTTTACCCATGGAAGCCAGGGTTTTAAGTTTTTGTGTGGCGTCAACAGCATTAGATATTATCTCTCTTAAAAATATCTCATGATCTGAATACAGAAACTTCTTGATAATCGGAAAAATGTTTTCCGTTTTAATGTCAATATTTCCTTTTTGCTTAGTCATTGTTAAAAATTTTATGTTTTGCATTGGGTTTTACAAAGCATATGCCAATGGGAGGGAGGTGACAAAATGTCAATTATAAATGAAACTACTTTATAGTTAATCTAGTCTTTTGTCCAATGACCAGGAATTGTAATAAATCAATTTTCAGCAATCAACCTCCAGGGAAGGGGCAAAATTGATGATAATTGACTCCTATTTCAATCTGACCTGGATATACAATAATTAAGGTGAGTTAACTTGATGTTTAACTTACAGAAATTAATTGTATTTTTACGATAATGAATTTAAAACCAAATTAATAGTTAAAAATATTAGCAACCCTAAAATTAATTAAATGAAAAAGTATTTTCTCTTAAATGTTATTATAATATTTATCGTTTCTCTTACTTATTCACAATCCTGTTTGCCCGAAGGAATAACTTTTAGTAACCAACAGGAAATTGATGATTTCCCTATAAACTATCCCGATTGCAGTATTATTGAGGGCGATGTTAAAATTGAAGGTGATGTTAGTATTTTTAATGTTATTGGATTAAGTCAATTATCTGAGATACAGGGCCAATTATATATTACAGATAATGATAGACTTAAAAACCTTGAAGGATTAAATAATTTAACTTATATTGGTGATAATCTAATAATTTACGATAATGATAGCCTCGAAACTTTATATGGCTTGGATAGTTTAAACTATATTGGAGGAGACTT
>JBFFLX010000209.1:0-5643 GCA_041554435.1 Bacteroidales bacterium | reverse complement strand
CAATAAGCTGTTTAATATTATTACTTGCGGAGGGGCGAATATTACATATGAGAATTTCAAAGCTCACCAGAGAACTTACAATAACAAAAAGATAAGATGTGGATATGGTTGTATTTTAGATGGTGATATGAAAATTATAAAAAATCACAAAGGTCAACTGACTTATGAAGTAGAAAGTGACTTACACTTTCTTTATTCAAATGAGCCACCAGAGAAGTTCTTAGCTCGGGCTTATTTGTCAGAAAACAGCAATGAATCAATTGAATATCATATTGAAAATTCAAACCCTCATTGCTTAATTGATAAAATTATTGAGAACTCTACTTACACAACAAAATATGAGGTATTAGATAAATGTTGGAATATTTTCATAAACACTTCAAACGGAAATATTTACCAAAATGAAATCGAAAATTTCATATTGGGTCAAGCAATAAAATATTCACCAGAACTATAACTTCACACAACACTTCATAAAATTTATGCTTACTTTTAAACTAAATAACGAACCGACAAACATTCAACTAACGATTTGCTACAACCGAAAAATCTCCGATTTATCAGTCGAACAAATCTTATAAATAATCATTGTAACCAATTCAAAAAAATATTATGGCAAGACCTGAACTTTCAGATGACCAATGGAAAAAACTATCTGAATCACTAAAACAAGAAAATGAATTTTCAGATGATGAAATACGGAAATTCAAACACTATTTGAAAAGCTATAGCGAAGGGGATTTTAATAATCATGAAATTGTAATAGTTTCTCTTCAGAACAAAGCAGGAACTAAAAAATATATTGAATCCAAACAATCCCAACTTTCAAAGCGAAGTCAATATTACTGGATTAACGGAATTAAAGAATTTCTCGAAGAAGGTTTAATACAAGACAGATTAGTGATTTCAGAGGACTATCAAGAACTTGACTTAAATGGAGAGCAATATTTTGTAAATAAGAAACTACTTTAATTGGTTCTTTTATAGAAATTCTGAATAAAATGAGATTTTATGAACGAACGATTGACTGCTCAATAAAGAAAACGTAACAATCAACATTTACTATATGAAACAAAATGATGTTTTGTTTTTAAGACACAAGGAGTCTATTCTATATGAAATAGGTAATATAAATTTTAATAATAATTAAAACAAAATAACGACAATGGGAATATTTGACTTTTTTAAATCGGATTCTAAAGATAAGAAACCGTCAATTGATTTAACAGATTATAAGTTTCTATCAGATGACCACACTCGAATCCAAAACGGACAACCAACAAACGCTAACAATAAAGGTGCTTGGAGAGGTATTAGAGTTAAAACCTCTGACAATACCACTTTTTTTGTGACAATGTATAATATGAATGAAAATCACCCAGTTTGGGGAGATAATATTCAAATGGCAGAAAAGCGAATGAAACTAGATAAAGAAATTAATGAGAAAATTATTCTTCGTGGTTATGGGATTGATTCAATGGGTGCTTCTTTCGCGGATTATGGTTTATCGCTTCACAAGTCAAATGGTAATATTAATAAGGTAACATTGCATATGCACGATAGAAATATCGACATAGTATATGAAAAGGCCGAAAGTAAAAAACAATCGGAAACCTTAAATCAGTTTTCAGATTTTGACAATTTTAAAGATTTTACACAGAAATGGAATATAAGTATGCCTATGCAGGAAAAAATGCAAATTGCAATTCAAAGTGATGCTATTAATAATCAAGGAGCACAATCATACAGAGAAGGAAATTTCAAAGTTGCTATTATTTATTTTGAACAAGCCTTAAAACTTATGCCTAATAATGATGATGCTCTTAAAAATCTTAGATTATGTTATTCTAAAATAGGGGACCAGGCTAAAGTAAATGAGATGGAAAAAAAATTGGATTATTTATCTTAACTAATGAAAAGGTATGACTATACAAGAACAATTTGCTAAAACGTTAATATTAGATAGTACTTTAGAGAAAGTTAAAAAACAATTTATTTCAAAAAATGAAATAACACCTGTTGATGAGTTTGATATGAATTTTCGTCTTTTATTTACTGGAGATACTATAAATTTAGAATTATTAGCTACTGGTGAGTTAGGTTATTATTTTAAACCCATAGGGTTTTATGATAATAATTTGAATGTTTATATATTAAAAGAATTTGAAAATGAAATGTCTAATCTAATAAATATTGGTGAGGTTCCTGGTAGTTTAAGTGTCAGAAAATTATCAATTGAACAGAATGGATTGATAGGAGCATTTTCCATTGAAGCATTCACATCTGCAAGAAAAATGAAAGACTCAAGTTTTAGATCAAATGGGCTTGATTATGATATTTTTATGAGTTTCGATGGAGATCCTCAAGTGTTTTTAGATGATAAATATAACTTTCCGGGTGTAATTGCTGTCTATTTGTTAAGAGGTGAAAGTAAATCAATAAACCCAACTTATAGTAATAAAGAATTATTTGACAATTTTTCAAAAAAGAAATTATTATCAGCATTTAATACAATCTGATAAAAGGACCGTGACCTAACATCTCATAATATGAATGTTTATAATTAAACTAAATTATGAACTAACGAACCTTGATTACAACCTATTAAAAAAATCAACCAATATCAGTTTAATACAAATCTTATATTTAGCTAATAATTAAATTTTGAAGAAAATGATTAATTATAAAAGTAATAGAATAACATCGATTGATAAAATTTATGAACTTTATCCTAAAAAAGAATTCAAATCACCCTCTCGTTCAACAATACCATTGTTAGTTTTATTTAAAAGTAATAAGTTTTTAAATTTAGAATTGATAGATCCAATTTATGATTCAGAAATTAAATATGTTTTTGAATTTGAAACTCCCGTTATCAAAGGTGTTGGGTCACCTTCATGTACAGATTTATTAATTGAATATCCAAATGGCTGCATAGCGATTGAAGCAAAATGGACTGAGTCTCCATATATTAAAGTTGGTAAATGGATGGGTAATAGTATTAACCGTAATCTTGTATTAAGTGGATGGCTAGAAATTATAAATAACCAAACAAACTTGGAAATTAGTATAAAGGAAGTTTTTGATTTACCATATCAATTAATACATAGGGTTGCATCTGCCTGTTCTCTTAAGAAACAACAAACCCAGATTGTTTATATTGGATTTAACTTAAATGAGAGTAAAACAAATTATTACTTAGATTGCTTAACAAGATTCTCAATAATATTAAAAAATAAACTTGATTTATATCTTTTTAGCTATCACATTGAAAAATTGGAAGAACAGTTAAATCTTGAAAAAAGTTGGGATTTAGGAGAAAGAGATTTGTCAAGACAGGTGATTAATGGATTAACACAAAATAGTTTAATGGCATTAAAGCTGATGAAAAAGAAAAAAATAAATAAAATCGCCTAAATTTAATAACTCTAAATTGGTATATAAAAATAAGAAAAATGTAATACAAATGCCATTGAAGAAATAAACAAAATTTACAGTATTTGAATTAAAAAAAATGCCTGGCTAAAATTAGCTAGGCATTTTTTATGATCTCTTTTTAGATTTATGAGAATCTGAAAATAATTTCCGCAGCACATAAGAAACAAAGAAACTAACAACAGCTCCAATAACAGCCATAACAGCTGTAAAAACCACATCGTGAATACTGATATTCAGAGCAGTTGATAACAACGTGCCTCCAACAACTCCGTGCCTTATTTGAATATCATTGAATATCATTTTCAGGTTCTTTTTCATTATCAGACACCACAGCTTGACTCACAGCAGTCGCTACAGTTCCGGCAACAGTTAAATAAGTTGCAACAGTAACTAAGAGTGCAGGCAAACTTATGGGAGCTGCTAAAATAGCTCCACCTGTAGCAGCCAAAGCAATGCCTATATTTCTCAATTTTCTAAAAAATGTTGGAGTTGGTTGTTTTAAACGATCTATAATTTTCATATGTTAAGATTTAATTAGTAAGGTTACTTGTTCTTTTCGGTCAAAAGCTTGGTAGCATATTGAAACTATTTTTTGCAGTGTTATTTTGGATGAAATTCCCTTTCCTAACCCGGAAAGGTGTTGCACTGGTGCAATACATCCTTCCAATTCTTTTCTAGCATCATTTGCAGGATGCAATAAGATCAAACTTCTGCCTTTTACATTTTGAAGCTGAAGATGATGTTTAAACTTTTCAGAGAATCTTGGTTTTAAATTGTATACACCTTCAGGAATACACGAAATAGTTCGCGCATTATTCAACCAGGGCAATTCAATAGTAAAACCTAAAAATCGATCATTGTAAAAAAGGGCACCGTTGGTACCCTCTTTAAAATAGGTTCTTTGTAAAATAAGTTCCACTATAGAGTGTCAACTTTCACAACTGCCAAGGCATTGTATGAACCGTTTTTCAATGGATACATTTGCCCATTTACTTCCTGATAAAACTCAACACCCAACACCTGAATCACAGGAAGCCCTGTATTTGCAGTAACAGCTGTAATCAAATCAATAGCAGCAGTATTTGCGTTATCATAAGGTAAAATAGCAGTTTCATCACTTTCAAAAACTGAAGTTTCACCTTTAAAATCCACTTCTGCAGCACCCGCTACTACTTTAAAATGGGTTGTTCCAGCTGGTGCAGCAATACGCACCTTTGGTGCAAAAGCAGCAATACTCACCGTTGCTTCTCCCGTTACACGGTCAAAAGCATTTACTGAAGGAGCAAACAGCGTTGAACCTAACTTTCCATTGGTGTTAAATTCAAACCCTTGAAATAAACTCAAATCCCCACCTTGAACAGTTCTTGAACCACGCTCATTGACAGCATCGGTTTTCACTATTTTTAAAAGATCAGTTGTTAATCTGCTCACTACTCTTTTATCTTTTGCATTCTGCAAAAGAATTCGAATAGCACTTCGCACTAATTTTCCACCTTTACCGGCAGCTCCAAATTCAGCACCGTTTTCACGCGTTCTTTGAAACGCAGGATCATTTGCAATTCTGGATTTATCCACACCACCTTTTTCGCGGGCAAGATGTCCATCCGAAGTTTTGTAAAAAGAAATACCACCGATAGTTCCCTTTAATTTGATAATACCATTTTGTCTAGCCATAATTACTTAAAATTTTTAATTCTCAACAAATGAACCTATCTTTATAATGAAATTAAAAAATGAAGTCCCATTCCAGCCGATTCTAACTTTTTAGTCCGAAGTAGACCATAGGTGTAGCATAGATGAAGCTAGGATAAAGCATAGATAGTGCATCAAATGAAGATTATACGAGCTTGCATATACCCAAAAGACATTCAGTGCATCACTGGAAGAAGTGAGCGTTATGGACGTAGGCTTTTAAATGATATTAAACTTCATTTTGGGAAGGACCCACATCAATTTGTAACCATTAATGAATTTTCAGAATACTCTGGTATAGAAGTAGATATCATAAACGAATACATTTCGAATTAAATAAAAGGGGACTAATTAGGGGTCAGTAAAAATGTGTACCTTTGTAAGGCTAGTAAAATAGGGGGTGAGTAGGTATAGTTTTAGTTCCTTCCTCTCTGCGAATAAACAACCAAAAAACAACAAAACCCTATAAACACTATGTTTATAGGGTTTTTATTAAAATTAATAATTCTTTTG
>JBFFLX010000208.1:0-5659 GCA_041554435.1 Bacteroidales bacterium | reverse complement strand
TCCTAATAGTTTTTGCATTATTATATGTTGGAACAATAATACAAACATTATTATTCCTATTTACGTGATTCTCTACCATCAATTTGCTTTGTCAATATGCAAATCTAAGAAAGTAAACTGTAATTTTGATATCAAAAGCACAGAATTCAAATTTTAACTAATTTTACCATAAACGGATAATTAAAAATAAAGTATCTTCACTTAAATTAATTGAATAAGATTATATATCAATAAAATGAAAACTAAAAAGTCGGTCAGGAAAAAGAAAAATCCCTTAAACTTTATATTTACGGGAAAGCAGTATCATGAAAATGCAATTATAGATTTATTTAAATATACAAAGGATACTGTTGCCGAGGTGCCAATTACTAATGTTGAAGATTTCAAAGGTTTTAAAAATGAAAATGAAAAATATTGGCTTAATATTAACGGCTTACACGAAACCGAAAAGATTTTCAGGATTTGCTCTAAATTGGGTATTCACAATTTATCTATTCAGGATATACTCGATGTTAATCAAAGACCAAAGTTTCAACAATATGATGAATATTTATTCTTCTCTCTGAAATCAGTAATAAAATCAAGTATTAACGAAACTGAAAGCGAACAAATTAGTTTCATTCTTGGTCGTAATTTTATTCTAAGTTTTCAAGAGAAAAAAGGAGATTTCTTCGATCACATCAGATACCGCTTAAGAGAAAATGTTGGTATAATCCGACAGACAGGGGTGGATTATGTTTTGTTTTTATGTTTAGAATCCATTATCGATAATTATTTTAAAACAATTGATGAAATAAGTGAAAGTATAGAGGCCATCCAAATCGATACTCTTACAAAAAATGCCTCGCCTGACATTATTGATGATATAGAACTAAACAAAGGCCTTACATACAAAGTTAAAAAGTCGATTACTCCAATGAAGGAATTTACAGCATTTTTGGAGAGAAGCAACTCCCATTTCGTGGAGCAAAGCCATATGAAATTTTATTACGAATTAAAGGATATTTCCTTAACTATTATTGATGAATGTGATTATTTGGCAAGCATGCTCGAGAGTAAAATTAATTTATATTTTTCCATTCAGGGGCATACTATGAATCAGGTAATGAAGACATTAACAATAGTAGCAACCATTTTTATACCGCTAACTTTTATAGCAGGAGTTTATGGAATGAACTTCGCTAATATGCCCGAACTTTCATGGAAATACGGTTATTTTATGGTTTGGGGATTATTTTTAATTTGCTTCCTGTTGATGTTTATTTATTTCCGACGGAAAAAGTGGTTCTAGTATTTACCGGTTTTATCTATAAGTTTCAGACTTAAAATAATTGAATATTTCGAATTTTTGATAAGAATATCAGAAGGCAAATTATCTTTATATTCCGGGAAATTAATCACCGACTTACCTTCGGGTTTCGCATACCATTTTACAGTTTGTATTTTGTTTTTCCCGCTATAGCGGAAACTATAGTAGTTATAAGAATCAAACGAATTTTGCAAGGCAACATCACCGGAATTACTTTGTTTAAAAACTTGTGTTTTGCGCTTACTACCATATTCATTTAACAGCGCAGCAAAATCATTCATTAAAATTTGCTTCACTTCTCCCCTGTCGAGTACTGAAACAAAATAATAAACAGTAAACACTGGTTTTTCATTTTGGTAATTAATGCCAATATCGAAATATTTCATCCCAATTTCCGACATAAAAACCAATCGAAATTCGGTATTATTTATCTTTTTGATTAAACATACACCAGTGAGTTCATTTCCCATTACTCGTAAATTTGCTTTGTAAAGTAATTTATTGAGTTGGCCACTAAAAATAGTCGGGATGCTTATGTCGCTGTATTTTAACTGCTTATAGCCTTTGAGATAATTAGGGGAACAGGAAATAAAGCTCATTGAAACAAACAATGTAAGAATAAATATTTTCTGTATTAAGAACTTCACCTTATCTAATTAAGTTTAAAATCAGAACTATTCAAATTTACGTTTTGCTGATATTCATGAAATTTTATGAGAGTAAAATCTTCTCCCGGCTCCATGAATTTCACTTTTGATACATTTAAACTTTCCTTGTCGAAATAAATATAAATGCCCGAAAGCATTTGCGAAATCTGTGTGTTTACTGACTTAAGTTTAGCCAGATAGAACTCATCATTATCAAAAAACTCAAGTTCAAACTGGTCATTATCTACAAAATCGCCGCTAACGGCCATAACTATCATATTGCTTATTTGTTTGAACATTGGATTAGAACCAATATCAAACTCGTTTATTTTTCCTTCATTGTCGATGAGAAATTTTCCACCGGAAACGATAATAGTATATTCGAAAGGAGTATTGTATTCCCATCTGATATTATCTTCTTCTTTAAAGAGAAATTTACCTTTACTTAGCACCACTTCTTCAAGCATACTGAGGTGTTTCTCCTGAGTAAAATTGCTTTTTATACTTTCAAGTGATGAAGAATGTTCTTTTATGGAAGTTTTAAGATCAGTATCGTTTTCAATTTTTGTAAAATCGTTTTGAGCCTTTGCAAATCCAACAAACAATAAAATGATAATAAAGGAATTAATTATCCTCATATGCTTTTACTTTCAGAAGTTTATCGAGAGGAACCACCTGATATCCATTTTCTACCAGGTATGGCAGAAAGCGACTTAATATCTCAACTGTATTTTCCCTGTTGTCGTGAAAAAGAATTATGTCGCCCGAATGAACTTTTCTTTTAAGACGGTTCACAACTTTATTTATTTTGCCATTGGTATCCCAGGAGCGCAAACTCCATCCCAATGAAATAACTCCAGTTTTTTTTATGGCCTTAGCCAATAATGGATTTGTTACTCCAAATGGTGGACGGAATAAAGTTGGCTTTTTGCCAATGGTTTTTTTTATTAATTCGTTGGTTCTTTCTATTTCAATAATCATATTTTTTGTTGAGCGCAAGTCAAATATTTTCGAATGGCTATAACTATGATTACCAATAATATGACCTTTATTAAAAACCGTTTTTACAATTTCCGGAGATTTTTCAATTTTACTTCCTACACAGAAAAACCCTGCTTTAATATTATATAAATCAAGTAATTCTAAAATCTTGGGAGTGATTTTTTCATCAGGACCATCATCGAAAGTAAGTCCCACAATTTTACCGGGAACTGCTGCACGTTTTAAAGATTTTAAGTAGAAATTAAACCTTATGGATGCTGAGCCCATTACCAGCAAACTAATATAAAATGCAAATAATGGGATTAATAATAAGATGATCCAATAACCAACATAATAGTCGAGTGCTACAATAATTATTGTAGAAACAATTAGGCTAATATTTGAAAATTGATACTTTGTCATCTTAATTTTCAAAATTAAGCTTTTTTACACACAAATAGTGTATGACTTACTCCAATTTTTTCAATTTCTTTTTCGATTTTCAGCCCGGCCTTTTCAACTAGCTTTCGCATATCTTCCGAATGATACATCTGTGAGTTTCCATTTGCTATTGCTGTGAAATACAGGGAAGTAGCATGCAAACTATAGGTAGATGCCGGAAATTCCTGCATATCCCAATAAGTTTCCAAAATAAAAACACTACCATTTTCATCTATTGCCTCTCTGCTTCGGTTTAGCAATCCCAGTATTTGTTGCTGCGAAAAGCAGTCTAAAAACTGACTCATCCAAACCGCGTCGTGACCTTTTGGAAAAGGAATACTATTGTCGAGCAAGTTTAAGGCGTGAGTATTTATTCTGTGTGACAAGTTTTCCTTATGGATATTTTTATTTGCATCATTAACCTGTCCTGGTAAATCCAGTATTGTCATTTCCACATCTGGATTATTCTTTGCGCAGAAAATTGAGAATTTACCAGTATTACCACCCACATCCATAATTTTCGCTGGCTGTGATTCAAAAATGAAAGGCAGCACTTCCGGAAAAGCATAATCAGAATAATAATGATCGAAGGCAAACCAACTTTTTCTAACTTTTTCGGGTAGTTCTGCTAAAGCTTCATAAACTGTCGACCAATTTCCAAATTCCTTCAAACCTTCGGGTTTACCATTGGTTATTGATTCTTGCAGACTCTCCATTCCGCGGTAATTTACATCCTGCGTAAAATCCATATTCACTCTGGTAAGCTCATCACTTTCAACAAAATAGCCGGTCTTACTAATAAAATATTTATGATCTCTGGCATAAACCATTTCCAGGCTTAAACCTGCTTCTAGCAAAACTTTTACACCATAAACACTCAAATTCAATGCCTCTGCAATTTCTTCTATAGCGCATCCTTTTCTGCGTTTCTTCAACAAATATTTTAGTATCCCCAAATCACGTAATGCTTTGGCGGCATGAAACATTATGGGAGCAAATGCTATTTTTTGAGCATCGTATTTTGCCTGCAGTGCAGTTTTATCGTCTTTTCCGTAATTATAATCCATATGTAAGTCAAAATTGATTTTGCAAAATAATAATTTATTTGTTGATGATTAACTATTAATTTCAATTTATTTTTCCCCCATTAAGGATGTGGATTAAGTAAGGGTTATTTTGTGTAACCCCTTCTGGGTAAAAAAGGTCCTTCAATTCTATAAATCCCGCGATACTCACGGGGCTACTATAGTGTATCCGTCTTCGACGGAATAAGTTAGATGGAAATTATCTATAGAAGTAAAAGAAGAATCTAAACTACGCTTATCAACGTTATATAAGTTTTCTAAAAATAATGAAGTCATCTCCCTTAAAACCACGAAGTGGTTTCAGAAGAATAACCATAGGAGAATCCTATGGACAATAAACTGATATTCAATCGATACCCCGAAGGGGTTACAGTACAAAATTTACAATAAATATTTTTCTTCAAACTTTACTTCAAATTCTTTTAGGAGTCCTATGAATTCCTCTCTAAATGTAATTGTTTTATGATGAGTCTCTTGATTATTAATATATTTTACTAAATAATCTTTCTCTTTTATAGAATAAGTAAAAGCGCCATATCCAACTTGCCATTCTGAAAATTCGGGAAATAATCTTTCATTTTTAATCCATACTGATGAAGATCGTTTAATGTCTGCTACTACATTTGAAAGTGACTTCGATTGATGGATGCTAGATGCAATATGAATATGATTTTCAACACCATTTATCTTGTAAACAAAACACTTATTATTCATAAGAATCTTAGCAATATAATTGTACATTCTTGTACGATTCTCTTTAAGTAATACATTCTCACGATTTTTTGTAGAGAATACAATTTGATATAATACTTGGGTATAAGTAGACATTGGGGTATATTTTAATTCAAAGTTAAGAAATATTTTTTATACTTTGGGCTCAACCTATCTAGAATTTTTCTCATTAGCACAAAAAAATTATTAGAATAATTAAAGCCACGAGGGGTTTCAGTACAATCTCAATATTGTGTAACCCCTTCGGGGTAAAAGAGGAATTTCTATTCTATAAACCCCGTGATACTCACGGGGCTACTATAGTGTATCCGTCTTCGACGGAATGTTGTAAAAAAGGAAAATTAACAGTGGAAAAGCACAACCTCAATTGTAAATTAAAAAATCGAAATTGTTTTACCCAAAACCACGAAGTGGTTTCAGAAAAATAACCATAGGAGAATCCTATGGACAATAAGCTGATATTC